>CAYHAT010000001.1:0-33083 GCA_964354675.1 uncultured Actinomycetota bacterium
TCCCTCAAGATATGCGGGATGTACGAAACCCGCACGCGCATACACATCCTGGACCGCATACCCAAGATCGTGGGGGCGGTCAACGTCTACCTGGTAGTTCTGCTCATCATGTCGTTCCTGCTGGTCTCCTCGATATCAATCCGGGGTTACCTCGTCTTCTTCTGGGTTTTTTCCATCGCCTTCCTGTTCGTCGGCCGGTTCGTGCTGCAGCTCTGCCTCAGCCTCGCGGGCATCAGCGACGTGGTGATGCGCAATACCCTCATCGTGGGCTCGGGTAAAGTAGGCAAGGAAGTGGCCCGTAAACTGGTGAGGCACGACACCTTCGGCCTGCGCCCGGTGGGCTTCATCGATGACGATCCCCTGTACACGGAATTCCGCGAACCCGAGCTCCAGGATATGCGTGTACTTGGGGGGCTCGGCGATATCAGCCGCATCGTCGGCGACTTCGATGTGGAGAAGGTGGTCATAGCCTTCACCGGCGCCACCTCGGATCAGCTCCTGGATCTGGCTTCGAGATGCAACAAGACGGGAGTGGAATGTTCCATCGTCCCCCGCCTCTTCGAGGTCATCACCGACGAGATCGTGGTCAGCGAGATCGGCGGTATCCCCCTTATCCAACTACGCGATAAGAAGATCGACGGCTACAGGAAGCTGCTCAAGTCCGCCGAGGACTACGTGCTCGGCGCCATAGCGCTCCTGCTCACCTGGCCGATCATCCTGGTCACCGCCATCGCTATAAAGCTCGACTCCCCCGGACCGGTCTTCTTCCGCCACAAGCGGGTGGGCAAGAACGGGAAGTGTTTCAGCTGCCTGAAGTTCCGCTCCATGGTGGATGGCGCCTGCAAGATGCAGGAGAATATGGTGAATGGCGATACGGATGCCGAACACGGCTGGCTGTGTTGGAAAGTCCAGGACGATCCCCGCATCACGCGGGTGGGCAAATGGATACGCAAGTTCTCCATCGACGAGCTGCCGCAGATATTCAACGTCCTCTCCGGAAAGATGAGCCTGGTGGGGCCCAGGCCCCATATCAAGGAAGAGGTCCAGCAGTACAAGGACTGGCACAAGCAGAGGCTCAACGTCAAGCCGGGCATCACCGGTTTGTGGCAGGTAAGCGGCCGCAGCGACCTGCCATTCGACGAGATGATCAAGCTGGACCTCTACTATATCGAGACCTGGTCCTTGTGGACCGACTTCAAGATCATACTGAGGACCATTTCGGCTGTCTTCCAATGCAGGGGCGCCTGTTAGGGCACCGAGAGGGAATATATCTCGCCGGGCGGCACGGGCCGCCGGGTATGGGGCTGGCATAAACGAAACGACCGGGTGAAGACGATCGCCCGTCGGGCGTGGGGAGCTGCTCGCGGATCGCCACCTTCTATTCGCTCCTGGGCGCTAATTCGCAGAGAAATATCAGGTGATCCGATACATACGGGCATAGATGCTTGACGAAGATCCCCAGGGGGGCGAAAAGGATGTTCTTGACCCTTCCATCCAGTCCCGCCAGGTAATAGTAGCTCTCCCTTATGAGTAGGCCGTAAGTGGTGGTGAGTAGCTCTATATTCGCCTGCGAGAAATAATAGGCATGGTCCTTGTTGATCAATTCGCTCCCCGCAAGGACCCGTAAAAACCTCTTTATAGCGAATGCATTGGGTACGCTTATGATCAGGATGGTATGTGGAGACATGAGCTGCTTCACGCCCTCGAAGAACCTGCCGACGTTAAACAGGTGCTCTATCAACTCCCCCGCCAGGATGACGTCAAACGGTCCCTTCATTTCAAGTTCGCCGAGTTCCTCCGCATTCCCCAATACCAGATCATCGAAGCCGAGCGATCTCAGGGTTTCCAAGCCGTCCAGACTGTTATCGACACCGGTTACGTTCTTCGCCACCTCGTGCAACTTCGCGAAGAGCAGTTCACCCTTGCGGTACCGTTCCTCGGTCATCGGGTAGTCTGTGCATCCCAGGTCGAGCACGGTTTTTCCCTCGCATAAACGGAGCATCAGGTCGTGCCTGTTCACCGGGATCGATCGTGGCAGTTTCTTGTTCCTCATCTCGCTTTGATTCTCGGCGCTCATGGATTCATACAATCCTGTTCCAGGCGGTCCGTATACGCGCAAACCATAGCTTTAAAGCGTGAAAGCGGAACCCCCTAAGCGGCCCATATATATACAGAAAGATTATATAAAACTATATATTATCGGGCAATGCGATACCATAGATGCCCAATCGCCTACTACGAGAGGGATGAATTGGAGGGATATGCCTTGCTCTTTCAGGTCTGATAATACGTAGTTGTCGATGCCGGCGACAACAGCTATGACCCCTGGGTGAGCGACGACGAGTTGGTCGGGAAGCGGTCACCATCCCTGCACCACCTGCCCGAGTCCACCGTAACCGGCTCGGGCTACAGCTGCTGGTCGTTCTTGTCGCTATAGCCGGAGGGGTCGGTCCAGGACCTGGTCCGCTTCAGTTTCTCCTCCTCGTCCTCCACTACTGGCGGACCGTGGTAATCGGCGGGGTCGTACTTGTAGTTCACGTAATCCTTGGGATCCACCTTCTTGTCCCATATCTTGACGACCTTGGCAGGATTTCCTACCACCGCAGCGTAAGGGGGGATATCCTGGTTCCATACCACCGCGTTCAGGCCGATCTGCGCATACTCGCCGATGGTGCAACTGCCCCCTACCATGGCTCCGTGATAGATCTGTACGTGGTCCCGCACATCCATGAAGGGGTTCTCCTCGGGAAGGCCCACGGCGCCCACCGCCACGTGCGAGTATATGCGCACGCCACTTCCGATGCGCGTCCTCCTGCCGATGAGCACCGCCAGTGGATGGTCGAGGTGGAAGTCCGGGCCGATGTCGGCGTCTGGGTGGATCTCCACGCCGCAGAGGAAGTAGTTCAAGCGATAGCCGAGGAAAGCCAGGTAGACGTGGCCCTTGAGATACAGGATGCGGTACAGCCGGTAGAGGGCGATGGCCTGGTTGCCCGGGTGGAGGAGGATGTCGCGGACCAACCCCCCCATTCCCTTGCGCTTCAGCGCTATCTTGAGATCAGTTAAGAAATTTCCGGATATTTCCTTTTCGGGCATCGTATCACCTCACTTCTCATCGCCGTGTTCCGCCGGATATCCATCTCCTCAATGTATCCCACGATCCATATACTATCATCGACGCCTCGTACGGTTTGCTTTCCAGGTAATCCACCGTTTCATTGGACACCACATTTCTCTCCATGAGCACCTGGTGAAGGCCAAGGATAGTGTCGAAGATGCCCTTGAAGAAGTCCCTGAAGGTGCGGTGCTTTACTGAGTAGAGGAAGAAGAAGGCGAGGTAGAGCAGGGACTTGTGCAGGGCCTTGCCGGCGGGATAGAACCTGGCCAGGTACCACCAGCCGCCGGTCATGTTCACGTAAAGACGGTGTCCCGGGTTGCGCACCTCCTTGGATATTTTATGGCGTATGGTGGACGCGGGATGGTAAACCACCCGGTATCCCCGGTCGACGATCTTCGCGGTCAGGGCGCGCTCGTAGAGGTGTATCTCCGGCTCCAGGTACCCCACCTCCTCCAGGACGTCCTTGCGCATCATGGCGCCGTTGCCGTGGAAGGAGGGCACGTCGAAGATACCCTCCGAGTCATGCTCCTCCGGCTTGAACCAGCGCATGGGGTCGAAGACCTCCCCGCTGTCGTAGTAGAGGTTCCTGCTGTACACCACCGCTATGCGCGCATCGGAGGCGAATACCTCGACCATGCGCTCCACCGCATCCGCCGCCAGCACGCCGTCGTTATCCTGGTGTAAGACGATGTCCCCGCCGGCCGTCCTGGCCCCGACGTTCAGGGACTTGATGAAGTAGTTGTGGGGGGAGCGGATGAGGAGCACCTCGGGGAACTCCTCCTGCAGCATCTCGGGGGCGCCGTCGGTGGAATTGTTATCCATGACGATGATCTCCTCAACCGGATAGGTCTGGGCCTGGATAGCCAGCAGCGCCTCCCGCAGGTCGTTCTTGCGGTTCCAGTTGGGGATGATCGCGCTCACCCTCGGCCGATATACGTCTCTCTCGTTGCCCCCATCCATCACTCGTCTCACCTTCCCGCTTCCTTAAACACCTCGAGCGTCTGCTGCGCCGCTCGACGCCAGGAGAATAACGAGGCTCTCTCCACACCCGCCCGGGAGAGGCGCTCCCGCAAGGCGTCGTCGCCGAGCACGCGCGCCACCGCATCCGTCATATCCTCCATGTTGGTGGGGTCAAAATAAACGGGTGCATCGCCTCCCACCTCCGGCAGGGAGGTAGTATTGGAGCAGACCACCGGCGCGCCGCATGACATGGCCTCGATGACCGGGAGGCCGAAGCCCTCGTAGAGGGACGGGTAAGCGAAGAGGGCGCAGGCATTGTAGAGCAACAAAAGTTCCTCCTCGGATACGAACTGCACCTGGACCACGCTCCCCGCCATACCGCAGCGGCGGGCTGTCCCCTCTATATCGACGGGGGGGCTGAAGGGGGCGGGCGAGCCCACTATCAGGAGCTGCAAATCGCTCCCCAGGCGTTTTCCGGCCCCGGATACCGCCTCGATAAGCCGCTCCAGGTTGCGCCTGGTATGTATCGCACCCACGGTAAAAAGGAAGCCCTCGGAGAGCCCGTACCTCTCCCGGACCATTCGCAGCTTTTCCTCGCTGTCCACGGGGCGGAAGAGTTCGTCGGCCGCCTCCGGGATGACCACCACCTTGGAGGGGTCGACCCCCAGGTAATGAAGGATATCGCCCCTGGAATGCTCGCTCACGGTTATGATGCGCTCCGCCCTTTTCACCTCGTTCCAGAAGAGGCCGTCGAAGCGGAAGCGGCGGTCTACGCTGAACCACTCGGGATGGACCTTGATGGTGAGGTCATGCACCACGACCACCGCGGGGCATACCTTGATCAGGGGCAGAAAATAGGAGGGCGAGAAATGCAGATCCACGCCGTCGCGCCTCATGGCGAGGGGCAGGCGGAGATGTCTCCAGAACAGGGAGGGGCGTATGCTCAGCACCTCGTACCTCAAGCCGGACAGGGAGTTCTCGGTTGGTGCGATGGGCTGTGAGAGGTAGACGATGTACTCGTTCCCGCTGTCCAGTTCCGTCATATTGCGCAGCAGGTTATGGAGATAGCGTGCCACCCCGTATCGTTTTCCCTGCAGGGTACGGCCCTCTATTCCGACTCGCATCGTCTTCTCTCCCCGCCTCCCTTCACAGCCACAGTTACCGACGTCAACGCGCGGGCTGCCTTCCATGCCCAGACGCCAGGGCCTCGAGCAGCTCGCCCTCCAGGATGCGCGCGTTCTTGTCCTTGTCGAACAATCTCCGGGCACGCTCTGCACCCGCCCCGCCCATCCTCGCCGCCCTCTCTTCGTCTCCCAGTATGGAGGCCATGGCGCTGGCCATGCCCTCGAAGTCCCCGGGAGGCACGACCAATCCGGTGACCCCGTCCTCCACCATGACCGGGATTCCCCCTCCATCGGCCGCCACCACCGGGAGCCCCAAGGCCATGGCCTCGATGATCACGTTGGGGAGCGGGTCGGGCATGACCGAGGCATGTACCACCACGTCGACCGAGGCCATGATATCCGGAATATCCTCGCGGAAGCCGGTGAAGATCACCCGGTCCTCGAAGCCCAGCTCGCGGGGCAGACCCCTCAGCATGTCCTCGAACGCCCGCTCGCCGAACATGGCGTCCCCCACCACCAGAAAACGGGCCTCGGGGATCTCTTTCGCGACCGCCGCCGCCGCCCTGAGGAAATAATCCGGGCCTTTCCACTCTACCAGCCGTCCCACGAATCCGGCCACCGGGGCACTGGCATCGATGCCCAGCTCCGTCCTCACCTCGTCCCTCTTCCTGACCGGGCACACCTTATCGAAGTCGATGCCGTAATAGACGACCGATAATTTTTCGGCGGGCACCCCCAGCATCATCAGGGCTTCCTTGACCGCCGGGGAGGGGGTTATGACCTTGGCGGCGAGATACTTGGCACAAGTCGTCAGTAGCCGGATATTGAACCTGCTGAAGGCCTTCTCGTCCACGACGTCGTGAATGCGCCATACCACCGGACGGAGCGCCAGTCGTCCCGCCAGACTTCCGTAGATATCGGCCTTGGCGCTGTTGGTGAACACCAGGTCGAAGCCCTCCCGCCTTATCAAACGGACCAGCCTGACGACCGTGATCAGCATATCCCAGGGGTATGCCAGCATCGCGAGTCGATTGGCGCCGAGAGAACGCCTCTTGATGTTCAGGAGCCTGGGCGTGGGATATCCTTTATAAACCGCCATCCCCCTCTCCTTCATCTCCTCCGTCAAGGGGCCTTCCTCTGGGCATGCCAATGCAGGCTCGAAGCGCTCGCGGTCTATCTCATCGAGGAAGCGCAGCAGCGCCTGCTCCGCCCCCGCGATCCTCACCACGTGGTTGATTATCAATATCTTATGTCTATCCATCCCGATCTCCTCAAGTCACGGACGCGGAGAGCAACAGGCTGCGCCCCCGCTGGCGGAAGGGGCTCATACGGGAAAAGGGCCTGTAAAGAGGTACCCCTATCCAAACGCTGATCTTACCCTTCCACAGGTGGGGGAAGACGGTCATGCACTCGTCCACCGCGAGGCCGGCCTCCCGCACCACCTTCTGCAACTCGTCCGGGCTGTAGAGGTGCACGTGACTGGGATCGTAGAAGAGGCTGGGGCAAGGGTAAAGACGGTTGGGGGTGCACATGGCCATGATCCCGCCCGGCTCCAGCACCCTCTCCCATTCCCTCAAGGCCTCGGGGAGGTCCTCTATATGCTCCACCAGGTGCTGCGACACGACGCGGTCGTAGGAGCCGTCCGGGAAGGGAAGGCGGTTGGCGGTTGCTTCTATTACCTCGCTGCGGGCCACCGTCTTCTTCGCAGCGGTTATCGCTTCCTCCAGGATATCCACCCCTGTCGGCCGGTGCCCCATGCCCTCCAGAAATGCGAGGAAAGCGCCTCCCCCGCACCCGACCTCCAGGATGCGGGAGTCCTCGCGCGGCCTCAGCATGCCGTAGAGCAGCTTCGCCTCGATGAGGAAATCCCGGGTAGCTTCCCGGTGACGGTAGTATCTTTCGTCGTACAAATCCCTGTCTCCCGTTCTTTGCCTCGTTACCTCATGTGGCCAACACCCGAACGGTCAATGCCGCGTCCGCAAGCCCGAAAAAGGCTCGAGGCCGTCTTTAAGCCTCGCCCCGCTTCTTTTTCTGCAAGGCCTTATATTCCAGTATATAGTCGAAGGGCGTCCCGGTCCTCAGGTCCGTCCAGGCATGGATCGGATAGCCCTCCTTGCGCCAGGTGATGTGCTCGTCGAAGGGTGTGACGGGAGGGTGAGTGGGGGAAGGATGATCGTAATAGTACTCGGGGTGGCGCTTCATGTCCTCCTGCCAGGCCAACCCAAGCTCCAGCGAGCCTATGAGGTGCTTGGCGGGATTCCCCGCCACCACGGTACGGTCGGGAACGTCGTGGGTCACCACGGAATGCGGGGCCACCCCGCAATGCTCGCCCACCCTCACTCCCGGCATGATGATGGAGCCGGTTCCGATGGCACAGTTGTAGCAGAGGCGGGTCTCCTTGACGCGCAGGGGTATATCGGCCTGGGCGTTAAGCGAGGCGTCATGGGCGTAGATGGTGGCGCCGTAGCCGATGGACACGTAGTCCTCGATGATCAGCTGCTGCGGGGTGGTAATCTCGATGAACACGCCCAGGTCCACGAAGACGTTGTTGCCCATCTTGACGCCGCGCCTCTTCAGATACTTGATGCGGTACCGGATGTCCGGGTGCCACATGGACAGGATGATCAGTATGCGGTAGTCGAGCCAGGCGAAGAGGTCCAGGATGCGGTTGATCACCATCCCAGCCAGCATGTTGCGCGCCGCGAAGGAATACCCCCTGACGAAGAGGGATATGCTTTTCCAGTCCATAAGGCCTCATCTCCTCCTTAATCGTTTCGGATAGAAACCCGGCATCCACTCTAATCTATCTCATCGTCATTTCGAAAACATAATTAAATCATATCTCGTATTCAAGCGGGTTTCTCGACCCCGGTGCACCGACCTGGATCCCCGAGAAAGCGAACCGACAATCGAACTTGGGGATATCAAACCGCTCAGGTGCATTAGAGAGCCCCCTTACTCTGTTCCACAACAGAAGATGGATGCATCCACTCTGAAAGCGCTTCGACATGGCGCGAGAGCTGCTCCATCGATCATAGGCTTGCCGGTCACGAGGGGAAAAGTACATTTCTTGCTGCTATAATGTACCCATGCCTGAAAGCCGTCAGGGCAAGCGAGGGCAGCAAAAACAGCAGGCTTTGGCAAGGAAAGCGCAGGAAAGGCGGAGGTATGAAACCGAAAGATCTGGCAGCTGCAATACGCAAGCGGGGCTGGATGATAATCGTCATCGTTATCCTTTCGGCCCTCATCGCCGCCATTGTAGCTCGCGTACAAACCCCCATATATAAAGCAGAAATAACCGTCTCCGGCGTAGCGCCCATCAATCCTGCCACCAAACAACCGGATAGCGCCGCTGCCGGCGTCATGGCCTATAACTTCACGTCGATCGCCAATGCCATGGAAGGTTTAGATATCGCGCAGGCGGTGAGCGAGAGGCTGGCTGAAAACGACATCAACCTCTCGCCGGAGGAACTCCTGGACAAGGTCAAATCCGAGGCGGAGATCCAACAATCGTTCGCGAGGGTGACGGTTACAGACGAAAGCCCTACCCGGGTAGCGGAGATAGCCAATACCTGGGGGACCGTGCTCGAGGAGAAAGCCAGCAACGACCTGGCGCTGCAAGACCCCAATCTTAAAAGCCTTCTATTGGGTGGGTCCTTGAATGTCACCAACCGGGCGATACCTCCCAGCAAGGCGTCCCAACCCAAACCCCTGGTCTACCTGGGACTCGGCGTCTTCGTCGGCCTGGTGCTGGGCTTCGGCCTGGTTTTAGGGATCGAGTTCTTCGATCCCCACTTCCGCTCCGCTCAGGAGGTAGAGGAAACCCTGGGAATACCGGTTCTGGGGACCATCCCCAAACTGAAGAGATCCGAGGCCATAGCCCTGCTCTCATCCAAATCGGATCTCTCGCCCGCGTATAACGCGTATTCACGGTTACGTACTACCCTCATGTTCTCGCTTAAGGAGAAGCCGTTCTCCTCCGCCCTGATCGCATCGACGATGGCCACTGAGAACAGCCTGTACATCCCGGCCAACCTGGCTATCAGCATGGCTTTCACCGAGAGGGAAACATTGCTGGTAGATTGCGATATTAATGAGAGGGCGGTCTCCAAGCTTTTCGGGGCTCAGGACAAGCCCGGCCTGGCCGATTCTCTTGTCCAGGGCGAGGGCTTATTGGAAAGGATCATAAAAACCGCTGTGCCCAACCTCTATCTCCTGCCGGCGGGAAAGGTCTCCGCGCACTCCGCGGACCTCTTGTCCCTGCCCATCATGGAGGAATTCCTGCGCGAGTTGGAGGACGAGTTCGATAAGGTGATAATCCATGTTCCTCCCCTGGTAACCGCCATCGATGGCGTGATCGCGGCCTCGCTTGTAGAGCTGAGCCTGGTTGTAATCGATGCCCAGAAATGCACGCGCAACATCGCCCTCACCGCCATGGATAGCTTCAGCCATCTGCATATAACCCCCACCGGGGTCGTGCTCTCCAACGTAAAGATAAGCAGGCACGAACGCTCCCTTTATGCCCAGAATATCGCGCCCGAACCGGGTGAAAAGAGGGACCCGGCCTCAACGGCTGCGGCGGCCGTTTCGGCCGTGAAGACGAAGAAAAAAGCGCCTGAGGAGCCTGCGGCACCGGAGAAGAGGCCCACGGCACCCGCAGCCATTGAGCCCCCCGCAATGGCGACCACGCAGGAGAGCAAGCCCGCGAAAACCCGCTGGCAAAGGACGAGAAGCGTCGCCCCGGAGACTCCCCTCTCCGACCTTGTTGCGGCCGGCGCCGGCGAGAAAAGCATTTCCCGGGTCGATACGCCCTCACCCGCAAAGCCGAGGAGTACCGAGGACGAGCTGCAGCAGATGAAGGATAAGGTGGCCGATGATTTCCACCGCTTGGGAGCGACCGGAGCGCCCATCCCCAAGCAATGGCTGAGGGCTCTGAACTCGGACAAGCTCGATGTAAGGGATTCAGCGAGGGCCGCGATAAGCGCCTATTACGAGTCCTTCCTGAAACGCTACCGTATTGACGACGACAGCATCAGGCGCATCACCGAATCGATAATAAAGATGATGTGCAGGGAGGGCGAGTTCGCGACCATGAGCGGGGAGGATGGGCAGAAACACCTGCAGAAAATGCTGGTTGACGCCGGTGCCATATTCTCGGCCAGACCTGCTGCAGGTGGATCGGGCGATGGGGAACAAGAGTAGTGGTAAACCCATCCGTACTGGGCGCTGCAGCCTGGGGGAAAACCGCGGGCACAGAAGACGCAAAAGAGAAGGCGACAAAGAACTGCGGCGATATGGAGGAGCGAGATGCCGGGCTGGATCCCCGGTAACCGGATACCTGGCAACAGTCTGAGGAAACAGAAGACGTAGAGTGGGAATAGAAGAAGGGGTCAGGCTAAAACATCAGGCGCCAGCTGACAAGAACTCGGGCCTCAATTCGCGGGGTGTTCTGGCCTGATCCCTGTTTGCTCAAGCCTTGGTGCGAGGCGGGCCTTGCCGGGGGCAGGGCCTAGGGATCGAAACGGGACCGGTTATGGAGAGAGTCACGAGGGTTTCCAAGAACGCGATAGCCCTGGTGGCGGCCAAGCTCGTCACCTCCGGGCTCTCCTTCCTCATGGCCATCATCATCAATCGGGAGCTGGGACCGGTCAAAATCGGTATATACAATTATGCCTTCGTCCTCTATACCATATTCCAGGTCATTCCGGATTTCGGTATCGGCAATATATCCGTGCGCGACGTCTCGCAGGACAACTCCAAGCTGCATTATTACTTCCGTAACATCGTCGCCCTGCGCCTCTTGTTGGGTTTGTTGGCCTTCGCCCTTCTCATGACTACCAACCTTCTCACCACCGCCTTATCGGCCCCGGGGGAGCTTACCGCTCAGAGGTTCTGGGCGGTCTTCGCCATAGCCTTCTGCCTCTTCATCGAGCAGCCGCTGTCCAACACCTTACTGGAGAACTTCATAGCCCTGGAACGCCTCACCGTGGTAGCCCTCGTCTACCTCATCCTGGGGACAGTGAGGGTAGCCCTGTCCATCTACGTCGTGCTCGCCGGATTCAACCACATACTGGTCCTGCTCATATTGATCTACATACTCTGCTATCTCTACTCTATTTTCCATTTTTACATCATCTACCATCGCCTTTTGCGGCGTAATAGCGTCCTTTCCTCCGGTTGCTGGGTAAAGAGCGAGGCCACGGTGCATATACCGGAAGTGCCGGGCAAGGCGGCCGAGGAGGTCCTGGCGGAAGTGGTGGCCCACGCCCCGACACCTCCCGGTCAGGCGGCTTACGCATCCCTGGTGGCGGATATCTCATATGCCGATCTTACCCATGAGGAGTCTCCCGCAACGGCCCCGGAAAACCATCCCGTACGGGTATCGACGGGGGAGAATGCGCCGCCGGGAAATGAGGCGACGAGCCCTCCCTCGGGCCCGAGCGTCCGCCCGTACAACCGGGAATTCTGGTTCTATCTCCTGCGCAGCGCCTGGCCACTGGCCGTGGTGTCGAGTGGGGTCATCATCTACGCGGTAGTGGAAATACCTATCCTGGCATGGATGAAGGGAGACAAGGAGGTCGGGCTGTACATGGCGTCGGCGATGTTCGCAAAGGCCTTCGTTTTCTTCACCCTGGCCATAAACATGGCCGTATTGCCGGCCATCTCCAAGGTAGGTGGCAAGTTCCCAGAAAGATTGGGAGTAGTGTGGCAAAGGCTGATGTATTACACGCTGGTGCTGACGGTACCGCTGGTGATACTCACCCCGGTTCTGGCCAGGCCATTCCTCATTTTCCAGGCCCACGATTACATGGCCGCATACGACGTGGTATGGCTGACCATGGCCGCGATGAACTTCACCTTCCTGACCGCCATAAGCTTCCCCTTCTTCGTGGTCATCGGCAAGCAGAAACTGCTTACGGGAGTGATCCTGGCGGGCCTGGCGATCAAGGTGACCTTGGATCTCATCGCCATATCTATATGGGGGTACACGGGAGCGGCCGTTGTGATGGTGATAAGCGAGTTCCTGGTCTTCGCCATGATATGCGTAACCCTGGCACGGGAGCTTAAGCACCGCGTCAATATCCCCGGGTTCGCAGGCACTCAAGCAGTCGCAGCGGCCGTCCTCTACACGGTTGCCTTGGTGCTGAACGCCTTGCTCGTGCGCGGTAAGGATACCTTGGCGAGCTCCGCGGTGTCCGCATTGATCCTTGCAGCCATCTTGACCGTCATATACTTGGCATTTGCTTTCGCTTCTGGGATGCTTAAGAAAAGCAGGTTGAAGGAGCTGAACGACTGGTTGACGGTGGAGTGAAGGATCATGCAAAAAACGGGGGCAGGTGAATAATGGGGGCGGTGAGATCGTCCAAGAAGGTAAAAGCCGCTGTCATTATCCTGATAGTCATGCTCATCGGCATCCTGGCCGGGGGGTGCGGGTGCGTCCTGAAGAGGATCGTCGACCAGGCGACGGTCACCTTTCGCGGCATCGCCGCCAAGAACGAGTTGGATACGAAGGCTAACGAGGGATACGACGTGCGGGAGGCCCGCGCCAAATGGTCGCTGGCGCTGCAGGCATATATGGCGGAGGATTACGTAAGGGCGAACCAGTTGGTGGACGAGACCTATGGCGCCCTCACCAACCTGGAGAAGGTAGCGGAAAGGATATTCTACGAGAGCAGCGACGGACTCGTCGTCTCGGGGCTTCTCTTCAAGCCCATCCAGGGGGGAGGACCTTGGCCCACCATCATAGTCAACCATGCCGGCTTCGGTACGGCGGGAGATTTCAGCGACGTAGCCCTGGGTATCCGCGACCGGGGATATTTGGTTTTCAACCCGGATTACCGTGGCAGCGGGCAGTCACAGGGCCAACACGAACTAGCCAAGGGAGAGGTGGACGACGTCATCAGCGCCATCACCTACCTGAAATCCCAGGGCCTGATCGAGGACGACCGCATAGGGATGTATGGCCAGAGCCACGGCGCGGGCATCTCCCTCCTCGCCGCCGAGCGCTACCCGGGCATTAAGGCAGTGGTTTCGGAGGCCGGGTTCAGCGACGTGGTGGGCATCTACGAACACGCCTTGTCGAAGTCTGACGATCCCCTTGCGCAGCAGTACTTGGACGAGATGCTGCCCATGGTGGGCGGAACCCCGGAAGAGGTCCCCGAGGAGTACGAGGTGCGCTCTCCCATCCATCACGCGCAGGATATACAGGCCGCCGTACTCATTATCCATGGCGAACAAGACCCCTTGCTTCCCGTCGACCAGGCCTACAGCATGTATGATGCATTGAAGGCAGCGGGTAAGACGGTCGAAATCAAGATCTACCCCGATGAAGCCCATACCGTCGTGCTGCCGCAGAACCGCGCAGAGGTCTGGGACCTCATGTTCGACTGGTTCGAGAAGTACGTGTAGCGCGGGGGTCATCCGCTGAGCCGCATATCCCGTCTAAACGACGTTAGCGAGCGATAAGGGTGCTAACCATGAAGGGTAAAAGCGAGGCGCGGCTGAGGGTTGACCGCATGCTGCAAATGGTGGACCCGCGCCCGGGGAGCAGGGTATTACTCGCGGGGGACATCGAGGGTATGCTGGCGCGTCGCCTCGCCATGCTCGCGGGGGTGGAGGTGGTCTGGCTGGAGCCCGGCGGCGAGGCGGAGGCCGAACCTTCAGCGCTCCCGGCTCAGGGTTATACGCGATTGTGGGGGGATCTTCACCATCTTCCCTTCCCGGACGGCGACTTCGACGTCATCGCCTCCCAGTTCGCGCTGGAGCATCTAGAGGACGGGCGACGGGCCCTTTCGGAGTGGTCCAGGGTGCTGAAGGACGGGGGCGTGCTGGCCCTGGCGGCCGGGAACCGCCGCGTCAAGGGAACTCGAGAGAGGCCCGGACCCAGGCCTATGAGGGACTTCTGTGCCGCAGAGTTGAGGGGGCTCGTCGAGGGGGCCGGTC
This sequence comes from uncultured Actinomycetota bacterium, assembly GCA_964354675.1. Lineage (GTDB taxonomy): Bacteria > Actinomycetota > Geothermincolia > Geothermincolales > RBG-13-55-18 > SURF-21. Next base: position 14,143 of record CAYHAT010000001.1, read on the forward strand.
TCGCGGTTTTACGGGTATCAACCCTCGTGCCCGACCTGAAGCTCCCCGCCCTCTACCGGGGCGATTACTCTCTATTCCTTTGCCTGGAGAAGATCCCGTGCCTCCGCTCCCGGGGGCGGATTCTCTTCCTGCGGGCCGAGAAACGGCGGGTGACGCGTTGATGGGACGGATAAGAGTAGGTCTGGACGGGCGCGCCCTGGGCAACATCAGCCGCTTACGGGGCATCGGGCGCTACACCGCCCGCCTGGTCGAGGCCCTGGTGCGCGCGGGAGGAGACAACGACTTCGTCCTCCTCGGCTATGGCGAGGGGCCCGATCCCGACCTGCTCGACCCGGAGCTCATGCGAGGGCTGGAATGGCGCGAGATCCCGCGCACGAGGGCGAGGGGTATATCCTATCTCACCCTGCTCGGAGAGTACTTGAATCTCGCCCGGGCGGTCAGGGGGGCGCAGGTGGACATCTTCCACGGCATCGATCACAATGTAACTCCCTTTCTCGATAGCCCCAGCATCGTAACCGTGCATGACCTCATTCCCCTCGTCCTGCGCGGCCCCTACCTGGGGCCCACCTCCTGGCTGTGTATGCAGGCTCACCACCGCGCGGCGGTGAAGGCCCGCGCCGTGGTGGCGGTCTCGCGCCACACAGCGCGGGACATCGAGCGTATCTGGTCCATTCCCGTCGAGCGCATAGCGATAATACCTGAGGGCGTGAGCGATATCTATCGGCCGGTGGAGAACGGGGAAACCGTGAGCGATACGATGGCAAAGTACGGCATCGGGAGCCCATATCTCCTCTATCTGGGAGGGTTCGATCCCCGCAAGAACATCCACAACATGCTTCTTTCCTTCAAGCGTTTTTCGCTCCGGGGCGGTGCGGAGCACCAGTTGGTCCTATGCGGAGAAACCCGCGCTTTCGATGCTTACCTGCAGAACGAGATCGAGGAGCTCGGCTTGAAAGGAAGTATGGTGCTCACCGGTTTCGCGCAGGAGGAGGACCTACCCGCCCTTTATACCGGCGCCGTGGGGTTCCTGTGCCTCTCCCTGTACGAGGGTTTCGGCCTACCCCTGCTGGAGGCTATGGCCTGCGGCTGCCCTGTCCTAGCCTCGCGGGCGGCCTCCATCCCCGAGGTGGTGGAAAACGCCGCGATACTGGTGGATCCGCTCTCTCCCACCGATATCACAGAGGGGTTGGAGCGCCTGGTATACGATGGGGATGCGCGAGCGCGGCTCATTGAGAGTGGGCTGCGCAGGTCGACGCAGTTCACCTGGGACCGGGCGGCACAGCGTATCCTGATGCTTTATCATGAGGTCCAGGAGGGCGGTGGACGAGATTAAAAAACAGCGCCCCGTTACCACCCTTATATGGGAGGCCGGCCTCGGCACCAGGCTGTTCCTGGTGCTGGGGATAGTCGTGGCCCTGGCCGCGATCGCAGCGCTGTTCTCGTCCTACCTGCCCGCAAAGATCGCACTCGGGGTGCTGGCAGGCATCATCCTTTTCGTCATCATCTATCACAACATCCAGATCGGCATCATCCTCTTCCTTGCCCTCAACCTGACCATCCCCCAGGCCGGCCCGGGCTTGGACATAGGCATCAGGGCGCCGGTGGTGGGAGAGCGGGGGATACACTTCAACCTGCACGAGATCGTCATGGCCTTGGTGCTCGTGGCCTGGCTCATCCAGGCCTTCCTCAAGAAGACCCCCTGGAGGGAGAAAAGCCCCCTCATCCTTCCCGTCGTGATCTACGTGGTGGTCTCCATCCTCGCCTGTTTCGTCGGGCTCATCAACGACGCCAAGCCGGGATTGGTGGCCTTCCGCTGGGTGCGCACAGTTTCCTTCTTCTACATCTTCTTCGTCATCCTGAACAACGTGCGCACGAGGAAACATTACGATCAACTGGTTATCACCTTCCTGGTATGTACTTTCGCCGTCATGGCGTTCGGGGTGGTGCAGCAGATAATGGGCCAGGGTTGGTCGGAGATGGTAGCAGAGAAATTATTCGGAAAGATATTGGGCTACCCCGCGGACGTCAACTACGTGGCCGGTGCCGGTGCCGGACAGGTGTACCGTATCAACTCCTCCTTCCTCCATCCCAACATCTTCGGGGGTTACCTGGTCTTCGCGCTGCCCTTCTACATCAGCCTGCTCTGGTACTTTAAACGTACGTGGATACGGGTCTTTCTGCTTATAGGTCTGGGTATGAATCTCTTCTGCCTCGTTTTCACCGGCTCCCGCGCCTCCTGGATCGCAGCGGGGTGCATGGTCCTTCTCTACGGGCTCCTGGGGCTTCTCGACCGTAGGATCGTCCTGGTAGTGGCCATAGCCGTGCTCATAGTCGTTCTGATGGTTGCTATCATCAAGCCCCCGGACTTCGTCAAGCAGCGTTTTGTGGGCGCGAGCGCCAAGCTGGCCACCTCCGGGAGATTGATGCAATACCAACTGGCCATAGATTTCTTCATGGAAAACCCCATCTTAGGGCTGGGTATAGGCATGGAGGGGCAGAAGATGGTGGAGAGCAACATCCGAAGAACCTGGGCATCGGTGGAGAATGTCTACCTGACCTATCTGGTATCCGAGGGGCTGGTCGGGCTGACCTCGTTCCTGTTGTTATTGATCTTCTACTGGATCATTCTCCTCTGGGCTCTCAATCGCTCGGGGGACGACCCCTTCGTCCATTTCAACGCCGAGGCCCTGATGCTGGGAATGGTCGGGTTTGCCGTCGCCAACCTCTTCGGGGCATGGCTGCTCTTCGCCGTACCCATGATCACCCTCTTCTGGTGCTATCTGGGCATGGCGGGAAGCCTGTATAACATCTTCCGCGAAGGCAGGGAGGATTGGTAGCCGTACATCGCAGTGTGGCGTCTCTCCGAAGCCTTTCCAGGCTTATCCCCCCGCAACACGTTACGTCCATGCAGGAAGCGGATTACCTTATCCCGCGTTTCCGGTAACCAACCACGAAGTGATCTTTGCTCGAATTGCTCAAACATATATCGGGATTTGACCTACCACATGATAATGAGAAAATCTCTCGTCGCTTCCCTTTCCTATATACTTTGGAGGTCTTCATATAAGGTTCTTCTCCGAGAAGTGTGGGTAGCGGGAGATGATAACTGGGGCAACACTTTGGGGTCAGACCTCAAAAATCTGCCTCTCCACCCGCCACAGCTATGTTAATCGTCGCAAACATGAGAGGCAATTTTTGAGGTCTGACCCCAAAGTGTTGCTTCTCGGAGAAGAACCCAGCAACATGTAAGCTTGATTTTTCCTGGATTTGGGGTATAATTTATACGATTGCAATAGAAACAACCATTCGAAAGGGAAGCGAAGATCCGTAGCGCGTGACGTGGTCACCTGAGTTGCGGGGAGCTAATGGTGAAACCGGCCCGATCGTTCAACACGGTCGGGCTTTTTCATACAAGGTCAAGCAGGCAAAAGAGGTTAGAGACAAAGGAGAGGACGCAAGAAGGGGTAGAAGGGCTGGAAAAGGGGCAGGCTTTCCGGTCTTGACCAGGACTTACTCGGCGTAGAGATCTGGTTCAGATTCTGGAGACATCACCTCCCCCTCTTCCCGGGACCGTCAGACGGAGCTCTTTTTCGCCTTACGCCCACAAGATCGAGAGGCGCGCTGTAATTGCGTCCCTACTGACGAGAAGGGCAAAAAAGCGGAGGTGACATTCATGAGAAAATCGACCAAGTGGCTGGCCCTCGTCTCCATCACGGTATTGGTAGTGTTGACGCTTCTGGGCGGTATCGTTTCTGCACTGGCTGGGAACGACAACGTACCGCCCGTCGTTGAACAGACCGTGATGGCCGAGGGAGTGGCGGGTGCTGCGCCGGTGCAGGAAGTGATTCCGCCAGCGGAGGAACCCGTGGTAGAGGATGGGGCCGAGGCGCTGGCCCCCGCAACGGAGATCCTAGCAGATCCGGCGGGGGGTGGGGATCTCGTCGAGGCTCCCGCCACCGATACGCCGGTGATCGAGCCGGACGCAGGTACCCAGTGTAAAGGCAAGATCTGCGTCATCAAGTTCCTCGACACGAACGAGAACAGCGAGATAGATGGCGGCGAGATCGGTATGGCCGGGGTCACCATCACCCTCAACGGAGGGAACGCCAAACAGACCGGCAATGACGGCAAGGTCTGCTATGACGACCTCAATCCCGGTGAATACACTGTGAGTGAGATCGTCCCTACCGGCTACCATGCCACCACCCAGACCTCCTACTGCATAAAAATCTGCTGGGAAGATTGTGTGACGGTATACTTCGGCAATGCCCCGAACATCGTGCTCAAGGGCTCCATCTCCGGCCATAAGTGGCTGGACCCGAACGGCGACGGCTCGTACGAGGACAAGACCCCGCTGGAGGGAGTGCCCATCGAGCTGTGGAAGGATAACACATTCTTCGACTCAACGACCACCGCATCAGACGGGAGCTACTCATTCACCGACCTCGAGCCGGGTAATTATACCGTCAAGGAGATCTCCCCGGCAGGCATGGTCCCCATCCCGCCGGACAGCATAGACGTCACTTTGGCCGAGGGCCAGAACGAAACCGGCAAGGATTTCTACAACAAGTACAAAGTGGTACTCAAGGGCTCCATCTCCGGCCACAAGTACGCGGATTACGACTGGGACGGAGAGCATGACCCCGGCGAGCCCGGTAAGGGCGGCGTGATCATCAAGCTCTTCAAGGATGGAGGCATGGTCGCGGAGACCACTACCGCCTCGGATGGCTCATACTCGTTTGACCAGCTCGCCGACGGGTCGTATACGGTAGAGGAGACGGTGCCCACCTATTGGAAGAACTCCTCCCCCATCAGCCTGGACGTGACCGTCGCGGATGGATCCCAGGTAACGGGGGTGGACTTCCACAATTACTGCGACTCCGGCGTGGTGGAGGTGATCTCCTTCTGGGACAAGGACTGCAACGGCAAGGGAGGGGACGACGTACAACTGGCCGGGGTCACCGTGCAGCTCATCCACAAGAAGGGTGGCGTATGGGTGCCCGCCGACGGGTACGACGGTTCTTCCCAGAAGACCACGGCTCCCGGCTGGTCCTACCCGCCCATATGGATGCCCATTCCCACCTGGTACGACGCGGTCACCGGATGGAACAACCTGCCGTGTAACGATGGAAGCGGAGTGGCCTGGTACGACGTCAACGTCATCAGCATTCCGGACGGATGGACTCTCAGCGAGAAGTGGCCCACGGGTCCGTACGCGCTCAAGTGCGAGTCCATCTATTGCCGGTGGCAGCGGGTGGAGATCTACCTGACGCCCAAGTTCCACATCAACGGCCACAAGTACGAGGATAAAAACTGCAATGGCGTGATCGACGCCGGGGACACAGGCGTGCCGGGAGTGGAGGTCAAGCTCTTCAAGTGGAACGAGGGGAGCGACACCTACGAGTACGTGAAGTCGACCACCACCGCTGGCGCCAATGGCTACTACGAGTTCACCGGGCTTCTGCCGGGTACCTACAAGGTGCAGGAGATCCTCACCGCGGAGCTGCTCGAGGACTGGTTTATCGTCAGCCCCGCCGGGGGCGTGTACGAGGGCGTCGCGGTCTCGTGCGGCAGCAGCATCGAGAATAAAGACTTCCTCAACGCCCGCTACGGAGCCATCTCCGGCCATAAGTACGAGGATAAGAACTGCAATGGCGTGATCGACGCCGGGGACACAGGCGTGCCGGGAGTGGAGGTCAAGCTCTTCAAGTGGAACGAGGGGAGCGACACCTACGAGTACGTGAAGTCGACCACCACCGCTGGCGCCAATGGCTACTACGAGTTCACCGGGCTTCTGCCGGGTACCTACAAGGTGCAGGAGATCCTCACCGCGGAGCTGCTCGAGGACTGGTTTATCGTCAGCCCCGCCGGGGGCGTGTACGAGGGCGTCGCGGTCTCGTGCGGCAGCAGCATCGAGAATAAAGACTTCCTCAACGCCCGCTACGGAGCCATCGAGGGCTGGAAGTACTGGGATAAGGACGAGAACGGCATCATGGACGGAGAAGACGAGGGCCTGGCAGGCGTGACTATCATCCTCACGCCCGAGGTAGGTCCATCCCAGACCGCGGTGACCGACGAGGACGGGTATTTCTTCTTCGATAAACTGCTGCCCGGTAAGTATACGGTCAGCGTGGACGAGTCTACGGCCCCCGATTACTATCCCATAAGCGCCACCTCCATCGAGGTGGAGGTGACCTGTGGAAAGACGACAAAAGTCTACTTCTCCGAGGCTCCCTACGGCTCCATCTCCGGCAAGAAGTGGCTCGACGCCGACTTCGACGGCATATGGGGCGAGGACGAGACGGTGGTCATCGAGGGCATCACCATCAAGCTCTACGCCGGCAACCCGCCGCAGGAGCTCATCGGCACGCAAGTGACCGGCGAGGATGGGTACTACGAGTTCACCGGCCTCCAGCCCGGGACCTATACCGTCGTGGAGGAGGGCAAGGAGGGTTACTTCTCCTGCACCCCCGACAGCGTACTGGTCGAGCTCTCGGCGGGAGAGGGCGCCGTGGTAGACTTCGGCAACTGCCCTTACGGGCGCATCGAGGGATTGAAGTTCCTCGACCTCGACGGTGACGGAGCCCAGGATCCGGGCGAGCCCACCCTGGAGGGCGTGGAGATCACCCTCGTAGGTCTCGGCGACGTCGGTGCCATGGCCGTGGCCACCACGGGCAAGGACGGCACCTTCGTCTTCAAGAACCTGCTGCCGGGTGAATATTCTGTGGAGGAAAAGGTGCCCTCCGGCTACTACGCCACGCGGCCTATAAAGGTCGAGGTGGTCGTGGGACCGGGTGAGAGCGTGTCGGTGATCTTCGCCAACGCTCTCTACGGCTCCATCCTCGGGAACAAGTGGCTGGACGACGGCGACAGCCAACTCGACCCGACGAAGGACAAGCCCAAGGCGGGTATGACCGTCAAGCTCACCGGCAAGTCCATCGGCGGCGAAACGGTCAGCATGCAGACGACCACTGCGCAGGACGGGAGTTACTCCTTCCTCCTGCTCGAGGCCGGCAGCTATAACGTGACCGAGGTCTACGATCCCCAGAAGATGAAGGCCATCTCCCCGGACAGCGTCGACGTGACGCTAGCCCCGGGCGGCAAGGCGATCGTGGACTTCCTGAACGTGGAGACCGAGGTGGGAGGCGAAGTAGTGACTCCGCCCTCCGGAGAGACGCTTCCCACGACCGGCATGGACCAACTGCCATTGCTCATAGCGGCGGCTATCCTCGTGGTCATCGGCCTGGCTTTCCTGGCCTTCGGCCTGCGCCGCCGCTACCAGGAATAGCATAATCCGACAACGTCACACCGCTTAGGAAAGGGCCCCTCCGGGGGCCCTTTCCAATGGGGCCAAGCCCGGACAGGGGACATAACGAGAGCCAAACAGAATGGCAGGGGAGAAAGCGGGCAACACTCCGGGGTCAGGCCTCGAAAATCTGCCTCTCAACCCGCCTCAACAATATCAATCTTCGCGAACAGGAGAAGCAATTTTCGAGGCCTGACCCCGGAGTGTTGCCCCACCATAGCTCTTGTTATGTCCCCTGTCCGGGCTTGGCCCCTTTTACCACTCGAAAGCGATATCGGGGTCGTCGTAGGGGATGCGTTCCTCGTCAGGGTCAGCGGGATCGTAGCTCTCGGTGGTGTGATAGAAGAGGCCCACCGGCCGGTCGCCCAACACCTGGTAGCCGTGGGCCACACCGGGAGGGATGACTATGAGCAGCGGCTTGTGCTCGCCTGTGAATATGACCTGGGTGCGGCGGTAGGTGGGGGAATCCTCCCTCAGGTCGTGCAGTACGACCCGAGCTTCACCCATGGCCATGTACCACAGGTCATATTGCTTGCGGTGCCAGTGAAAGGCCTTTATCACGCCGGGGTAGGTGACGGTGTAGGTGGTTTGCCCGAAACGCTCCAGGAGGGCATCGTCGTCGCGCAGCACCTCCAGCAGATACCCACGCTCATCGCAGAAACGCGCCAGGGTTTTGACGCGCACACCGTCTATAGCTTCAGCGAACCGTTCATCCATGACTCATCACCCTAGTAAAGGTTAGCGGAGTGAGCCCCCCAAGGCAACCAGCGCGACACCCATCCGGATGGTACTCCCCCGCACGATTGTTTGCATCGCGTAAGCGACAGCGCCTTTATTTCCCGCGGGTAAGCGCCTCCACACCGAAGGTGTGGCGGACTGACCCCAGTCAAATATCCTAACGCGACGGTGCCAGTTTTTCCAGCCCGGGGCCTCGGGGTAACGGTGACTCTGGCGAGGCAAGGCCTGGCACGTGTATGTCCGAATGTCCATGCATAGCACGCATGCGCGCGTAACGACGTATTGGCGCCGGGGCTCACTTTCATGTTAAGTTTCTAGTGTATTTATGGGATGGTTCACTTGTGTCGAGCCGCACGGAGGGTTATTAAAAGGGAGCGGGAATGCGCGTTATCATCTGCGGCGCCGCCGGTCAACTGGGAACGGATCTGGTGGAGGCCTTCCGGACCAGAGGCGAAGAGGTGCTGGGCTTCGACCTCGACCTGGATATAACGGATTATTCCCTGGTCATGGAGAAGATACTCCTCTTGAAGCCGGACCTCTTGATCAACGCCGCCGCCCATACCGACCTCGACCGGGCGGAGATAGACCCAGAGCCTTCCTTTAGAATCAACTTCACCGGTACCCAGAACCTGGCCCTGGCCTGCCAGGAGGTCGGATGCCCCATGGCTTTTTTTAGCACGGATTATGTCTTCGACGGTAAAAAAGGAACGCCGTATAACGAGTTGGACGAGCCCAACCCCCAAGGAGCATACGCAAGATCCAAATTGGCCTCGGAACGTTACCTGGTCTCCGTGCTTCGGCGTTACTTTATCTTCCGCACCGCCTGGCTCTTTGGGAAAGCCGGGCGTCGTAACTTCGTCAAGAGCATCTTGCGCAATGCCAAGGAGAAGGGTGCCCTACGCGTGGTGACCGACGAGGTGGGTACCCCCACCTACGCGGGTGACCTGGCCAATATAGTCTATCAAGTCTGCCTCTCGGGTAAGTACGGGCTATACCACGCAACTAATGAGGGATTCTGCTCGCGCTTCGAGTTCGCGCAGCAGATCATCGACATCGCGGGCTGGGAGGACATCCCCATCGAGCCTATCGTCTACGCCGACCTGGACCTCCCCTGCCCCCGCCCACCTTATTCACCCCTGGACAACATGAACCTGCGACTGCAGGGCTTCCCGCCCGCCCGGCACTATGTGAAGCCCCTGCGGGAATATATAGAGTGGTTGTTGGAAAACGAAGGCTTCTAGGGGGCGCGGGATGTATGACCTTATCGTAGTGGGGGCAGGGTGCGCCGGGTGCGTGGCCGCGCAGAGGACGGCGCAGCAAGGCTTCAAAGCGCTCGTGCTCGACCGCCGATCCCCGGATGATCTGGGCCACACCTGGGTGAACGGCGTAGAGCGCACGGTCTTCGACCGCCTGGGCATCGCGCTACCCTCGGGGGAGGAGACCATGCCCTCGCCCCTGAGCTCCCGCCTCTTCGGACCCGCCGGCACCCATTGCATCGAGACCACCTCAAACCCCACCATCGAAGTGCGCATGAGCGTCTTTGCCCGCCGCCTCCTGGCCGCCGCCGTGGAGGCCGGCGCGGAGTTCAGGGGGGGCACGCCGGTAGCCCGCCCCATCCTGGAAGGGGACCGGGTGGCGGGCGTGGTGACCGCATCCGGGGAGGAGATCCCCGCCAAGGTGGTAGTGGACGCTTCGGGGTGGGAGGCCGTCATCCGCCACGAGCTCCCCGATAGCTCCCCCATCCCCCACGAGATCGAGGAGGGCTGCCTGGTGACCGCCTGGAGGGAGCAGAGGCGTTTCGGCCCCGACGAGGCGGCAGAGGTCCCACGCAAGCTGGACATCCCCTCCGATATCAGCGTGAACAGGGTAGGGTGGCGCGGCGGGTACTCCGTGCTCATGCTGCACTGGGATCCGCGGGAGAACGAGCTTGATATCCTGGTGGGTTTCAACAAGACCGAGTCCAAGGAGTCGGCGGGGCAGTTCGTCGCTGGCTTCTTCAAGGAAAAAGGCCTGGGCGGAGAACGGTTCTATGGAGGAGGAGGCCTGATACCAGTACGGCGTTCCCTGGATGTACTGGTGGACCACGGTATCCTCCTGGCCGGGGACTCCGCCTGCATGGTCATCCCCGCCCACGGCTCCGGCGTGGCCTCCTCTCTCATCGCCGGGGATCTGGCCTCCCTCACCATCTCCCGCTGCCTGCGGGAGGAAGACACCAGCCGCGATAACCTCTGGGAATACGCCGCCTCCTACCAGCGCGGCCGGGGCGCCATGATGGCCTACTTCGACGTCACGCGCGGGCTCACCGACAACTTCGACCGGGCCGATATGGAGAAACTGGTGAGCTACGTCATGACCCCAGGCGACGTCGAAGCGGGCCTGCGGGCCGAACCCCTGGGCATCGACCTCAAGGACGCTTTACGCCGGGTGCGCAGCTTGCGCCATCCCATCTTCACCGCCCGCTTCGCCTGGTTAGCCAGCGCGGCTATAACCTTGAAGAAGGTCTACGAGGACTACCCAGAGCGCTACGATCCTGCGCAACTGGAAGAGTGGCGTGATAGGGTCGGGAAGGCAAGGCGTCGTCTGGAGACGGGTTAAGTGCTCCGTTCCATAAATACGGTCATGCACCGAGAGTGCCGATGCGCCGCGTCCGCAAGGCGCTTGACCCTGCGTACTCGCTGAGTACGTTGCAAGGAGCGGAGCTAGTCGAGTCGCTGTGCGACGAGACGTATTGCGAGGAGGCGAAGCCGACGCGGCAATCTCGATCGGGCATGACATTTCTATAGGACATAAAACGAGGGAATGCAGTGGTGATCGAATGCGAGCGTATTTGTGGAGCGGGGCACTCAGGGCAGGCCGCTCAGATCACGTACTCGTCAAACTTCTGACATGCCACGTAGGCGGTGATCGACGCCACCAGGGCCAGCCAAAGGCCCCAGCCCACACCTTTTATGGTGGCAGCAAGATCCACGTCCGCCGCTTTTTCATAACCTACGCCGCCAAAGATCCTCAAACCAAAAAAGAGCAAGACCAGCAGGAGACAAGAGATGGAGAGGACCTTCATCACTATGACCCAGATGCGGGACTTGCCGACGTCGAGGAATATGAGGGCGTCAGCCCCCCAGACCAAGGCCGTGAAGACCGCTACTGCTATGCCCTCCGGGAAGGTGATCCCGATAAGGGCGCGAGTGGGATTGAGGTCTTCGCCTATCCAGGGGAGCATAGCGGAGACGATGAGGGCGATCCCGGCCCCCAAGATCACGGCGCTCCAACGTATGGCGCGTTGCGGGTCGAGCAGATTGGGGAATGCCTCGGGAGCCGCGGGCGCTGCAGGACGGGGAACCGGCCTGGCAAGCCGCGGGGCCGTAATACCGGCTCCCGCTGCGACCGGCCTGGCCGCCCCGGCATAGGCGGATCCGCCCGCCCCGCCTGCGGCTTTCGCTTCCAGCTCCTCCCAGCGGACGCGCTTGTCCTCGGGGCTCAGCTTGGCCTCCATGGCATCCCCGGCATCCACCGCCTTCCCCGGCTCCCCGTGATAGATGCGGGCGATGAGCTCCTCCCACTCCCTGTCCCTGCGGAAGTCGTAACCCTCGGAGGAGTCTTCGGGCTCTACCTCTCCATCCAGCAGGTCCTTGGCCGCCTCTAACTCGCTCTGCAGCGCCTTCTCCTTGTCGAAGGGCTTTTCCTCTTCCTCGGCGGTGGCCATACCCAGGTCGGCGCGCACCCGCATGAGGTCTTCCTTGAACTCCTTCATGCTCGGATAACGCCGGTCGGGGATCTTTTGCAGAGCGTGGTGTACGGCGCGCACCAGGTTGGGAGGTAGATCGTCGCGGTACTCGTCCAGGGGCACGGGTTCTTCGGAGGCCACCTTGAAGATGATGGCGTAGTCGTTTTCGGCGTCGAACGGGCGCTTGCTGGCTAATATCTCATAGAGGGTGACCCCGAGGGAGAAGATGTCCACCCGGTGGTCGTAGGGCAGACCCTTGACCAGCTCCGGTGCTATATAGTTCGGGGTTCCCATGATCACGTCAGTGTGGGTGTGGTCGCTGACCTTGAGCATCTTTGCGATACCGAAATCGGCCACCTTGATGTTGCCGTTCTCCAGTACGAAGATGTTGTCGGGCTTGATGTCCCGGTGAATGATCCCATGGGAATGGGCATAGTAGAGGGCTTCACCGATCATGGGGGCGATACTCATGACCTCCTCGACGGAGAAGGTCCGCTCTTCCAGGATGTCCCGCAGGGTCTTGCCCTCGAGGTACTCCATGACGATGAACTGACGGTCATCCGAGGTCACGATATCGTGCACGGTTAGGATATGGGGATGGGTGAGGCTGGCGGCAGCCTTCGCCTCCAGGCGGAAGCGCTCCCTTACCTCTTCCCTCTCCTCGTCGTCGAGATAGTCCGGGACCGCTAGTTCCTTCAAGGCGACATCCCTGTCGAGGATGTCGTCGTGGGCCAGGTAAACCCGCCCCATGGCCCCGCGGCCGATCTCCTGTATGACGCGGTATCTCACCGTCATAACACCGCACCACCTGGCGTCAAGTGAATAATGCCCTGTTCATCATGGGTTATCGGCCGTTAACGGGGGTAACATAAGACGGAATCGGGAACCTCCGCTGAGCCGGGGCAACATGAGGATAACGGGCTCCGATATCGAGGCTATGACCAGTTGCACCAGGGCAGTAAGAAGCGCAGTCGAAGCCGGGGGGAGCCCGGCTCTCAATGGCGGAATACGAGCTTCAGCGTGCCGAGGAAGATCTCGTCGCCGTCAGCAAGCACCTTGGGCTCGAAGGCTTCGAGCTTCTCGCCGTTGACATGAGTGAAGTTCGTGCTCGAGAGGTCCATGACGTAGTAGCGATCCTCCCCCAGGCGCGTTACCTTGGCATGGCGCCTCGATACACCGTCCTCTACTCCGCCATAAGGAGTCATGTCTACGTCGGGGAAGGAGTGGCTCGCCGGGTCGATCCTGCCCAGGGTATACTCAGCCTTGTCGTCAAGACTGATCTTCTGTCCTGTGCCCTCAACCTCCAAAGATGCCATACCTTATTATTACCAGGATTTGCCCCTCCGGTAAAGGCAGACCAAGCCATAACTACATAAGAACTGCGCTTCAATAGTCTGCATCGCGTAAGCGACAGCGCCGTCCTCGGCGCGACGGTGCCCCAGTGCCTGGGCGAGTTCAACCTAATCTACGATCTCTCGCAACCTTTCATAACTTGTCCAGGCCTGGCACGTGTACATATCGAAAGAACGCTTCTGCTGCGGTCTTTTACCAGGGTGCTTCAATAATGGATCTCCATGGCGCGGGGAGGACAGACCTTGATGCACAACTCGCAGGCCACGCATTCCTTGTCGTCGAAACCCACCTCCATGGTGTCGCGCTCCACGTAAAGAGCGGTGGTGGGGCAAACGGCGAGGCACGCCCCACAGTGTGTGCACTTGGCGTCGTTGCGCCGGATGTCCTGGGACAAGGGCTGGATGGTCACGCCGCAGGACTCGATGTAAGCCATGCCGTGTTCATAATCCTTTTCCTTCCCCGTGATCTCCAGCACCAATAGCCCCTCCTCGCGCGGGGTGATGGAGGCCTTGAGGATGTTGAAATCCAGGCCGAAGTCCCGTACCAGCTTGCTCACGATCGGCTTGTCCACCTGCTCGTGGGGGAAATGGAGTACGATCTTGTGCCGCACCATCTACTCCACCCCCTCTTCCCTCGCCGCGCAGGGCAGGAGTTCCACCGCTTGGGTCAGGAGGAAGCGGCCTTGCTCTATCCACTCTTTGAGGGCCGCGGCTATCTCCCGGGCACGGCTGTAGCTGGAGAGCGAGGCGGTCGGTATCTCCTTGCCGTCCAGCTTTATACTACCGCTCTTGAGTTGGGCGTATGTGACCTCGCCCAGTATCTTGCCCGTCCCCTGGGGATAATCGTTGGAGTAGTCCACAACCGGGGCCACCAGGTCTTCATCCCGCACGGCCGCCGCCTTGACCACGTCCTCGTCCAGGACCGGGATGGGTACTCCTATGCCGATAGCGAGGCTCGCCCCGTACCCGAGGATAGAATAGCCCGTGAGATAGCGGGGGGTCATCTCCCTCAGGTCCCCGATGACCGACAGGGTCCCGGCCGGCCGGGTAGGAGACCCTCCGGCGCCGCGGGGGACGTCGGTATTGTGCTGGGTGCCGTACCAGGCCACGTAGCCCACGCCGCCCCCCAGGAAGATACGTGTTCCGATGCCGATGGTCCGGAAGAGCGGGTCGTTCAAGAGCGGAGAGAGTTGGCCCGCACTGCAATAGTTTGCGTTCCCAAGGTCGGGCCGGAGCACTCCCATATATGTATATATGACCCGGTCCGACAGGTTGACGGCTACGTTGTAGTTCTGGTAGGCGTTGCGCGGGTTGAACAGCCACGCCTCCTTGACGTCGGCCAGGGTGAGGTCCTTTTCCCAAAGGCGGTTGGGGTAGCAGTCCGTGCCGTAAGATTCGGCCCGCAGGTGCAGCGTCCTCCCCGCCACCAGGTCCTCGATGACGTGGCCTCCACCGTAGCGGAACTCGCCCGGGAAGACCTCGTTCAAAGGGTCGTGCTCCGCCATCTCCGTAACCCCGATATAGATGTCCACAGCGGCTACGCCGCAGTAGACGGGCACGTCATTGAGCCAGGCGCGCGCGATCTTCATGCGCGGCTGGGAGTGTCCCACGTTGATGAAGGCCCCCGAGGAGCACATGGGGCCGAAAGTGCCGGTGGTGATGACGTCCACTTTGCGTGCCGTCTCGCTGGCGCCCTCCTTATCCACCAGGTCTATGACCTCCTCGGCGGTGACCACAACCGCCTCACCCTTCCCTATCCTCTCGTTTATCTCCGCTATGGTCTTGCTCACTTAATTTACCTCCCTTTTCATCCGATCAACATGTGCCGTAGGGGGAGGCAGGGCATGACCCATAAGGAGGCCACCACCACCTTCAGATATAACGCTTCGATCTTCTCCATCTGCGTTCTCCCTGACCGTTCTCCATCCCTATCGCACGCCATGCGACTCGCGGGATAGTCCTTCCTTCCGACTTCTCTCCTCCACCACCGCGGCGGCCCCGGGGATAAGAACACCGCCGGCGAAGGTGCACGGCGGTCACAGAACCGTCTCTCCCGCACCGGGTACGGCGCCGCTGCGCGATACCCTCGCCTGTGATCACGGAGGCATCCGTCCTCGCCTACTCGCTCGCGCTTTCAGCGGGAAGCTCGGGGGCCATCTTCAGCCCGCTTCACGCACCGGTTCTCAACTTCAGCCCGGCTCTCTGTGGCGTTACCAGCGGGCTTAATCCTCCCCTTCATCGCCTTTCGCGGTGGATATATCGTTGTCAATAATCCCCAGCATACGGGGGATACGAAACATGATACTTCCGCGCTATTCCCATGTCAAATAAGCGAATTGACTCATAAAGAATGTGCTCCAAATGGATTCGTTGCCTCAAAATCAATAAGTACTCGAGGAAAGTCCGGACAATACCGTTCCCCTGGGCAGGATGGCGAACGTGCGCAACGCGCTGGCGCAGCGCGTATATAGGGGCATAGGATTCACGAAGCTCTGCGATTACCGCATGGCCCACTTCGCGTGAGCCTTATTGGCGGACGATGAGGACGGGGCACTTAGCGTGGTGGGCCACCCGGTTGCTCACCGAGCCCAGGAGGAACCCCCCCAGGGCTCCGCGCCCGTGGGATCCCATCACGATCATGTCGTAGTCTCCCTCCTCGGCCTCCTGCAATACCTCCGCCGCGGAATTGCCGAAGCGGATCTTGGGCTGCACGTCCAGTCCGGCATCCCTCAGGGGTTTGGCGCTCTCCGAGAGCATCTCCTCCGCCCGCTTATCCAGTTCCTCCCGCAGCTCCTCGGGCGGCGGCATCAACACCTCGGGGGCGATGAGCCCGTCCGACCAGAAGGCGGAGTACACCGGCTCCTCTACCACCGAGAGGAGGGTCACCTTGCACGGGGTATTTTCGAAGAGCCTCGCCGCGAAGGCAATGGCCTTCTCGGCCGTTTCCGAACCGTCCGTGGGAAGCAGCACCTTTTCCAGCATATCGTTCTCTCCTCCCATATCCCCGAGCAACCTCAGCAATAAGTATTTTTACCCTAAGGCATCTTTGCTTTCTTTTCAAACCCGCATCGCATTCTTGTTCCGCATCCCATAAACAACAATACGATAACATGCGCGGCCGCGTTCGGATGGGGCGGGTACTCAGAAGGCCGGCTTGATACCGGCCTTCTTCAGCAAAGGATGATCCTCGAGGGCCAGCGCCTATAACCAGCCTCCTGCTCTTGATGTGTATGGTTCCAGCGAGCGAGAGAAGTCTCAGATTGAGTCCCGGCATGAGTATACCTTGCACAGGCACTATTCCTGTTTTAATATGCTTAAAGGCGACATGAAGTCGGAAAGGGAGAAAAAGCATGAACTGCTGCGCCGATTGCGAGAATGAGAACGTTGCCTGCGAACCCCGGCCGAATCCGCTGATCATGGCCATGCGCTTCGCCGCCTTTGTCGCAGGCATCCTGGTCACCTTGGGTGGGATGATCAAGGAGAGGAAGTTCAAACACCTGGCCGCCTGGCTGGCTACCTGGGCCCTGTTCATGACCTGGCCCCGCTACCTCATCTGCGCCCGCTGCGAGGGCTACGGCAACATGTGTTATTCCTACTACCTGGGCAAGTACACCTCCATGGTCTTCCCCCGCGTAGAGGGAAAAGATGTGGGTCCTCTGGGTTTCAGCCTTGAGGCCATCTGCCTGTCTTCCATGTTCTGGACGCCCGTGCTGGCAATGCGCAACAACCGCCAGTTGCTCACGCGCTACCTAATGATCATGCAGTTGGTGCTGGCCGGCCAGTTCTTCCATGCCTGCCGTTATTGCGCGGCCAACTCCACGCAGGAATGGAAGAACACCTGTCCTAATTACCGGTTCTGGAAGAAGCTGGGATCTTAAGGGACGGCAGTGATAGCCTACCTGGTAAAGGCGCTTAACGGCCTGTTCGTTGCAGGGGGGCGCACCTGGGTGATGAACCCCAACGACATCCCCGCAAAGCAGGTTCTCAAGAACGTCCCTTACGTCGACGACGCTCACAGGCTGCAGAGGCTGGATATCACCATCCCCTACGCGGAGCCGCCCCTTCCCATCCTCGTCTATATCCACGGCGGCGGCTGGATGAACGGTGACAAGAGCACCTACCGCAGGATCTGCGCCTTGTACGCGCAGGCCGGTTTCCTGGTCTGCAACATCAACTACCGCCTGACCCCACAATACGATTACACGGCACAGATGCAGGACGTGGCGTCCGCCGTTTACTGGGCTTATCGCAACTGCTCCAGGTATGGGGGCGACCCTTCCAGAATATTCCTGGTTGGGGACTCCGCCGGCGCGCACCTGGCCTCATGGTACGCCGCGGCATCGGGAGATGCGGCGTTGCCAGAAGCCACCGGTATCGGCGATATGATCCCAGCGGGATCGCTCAAGGGTCTCCTCCTCTTCTACGGCGCCTTCGATATGGACACCATGGTCGGGACGGGATTCCCTTTCATGAAGACCTTCTATAGGGCTTGCTTCGGGAAGGACGCGGACGCTTGCAGGCTGAGGGCTGGTATTGCGTCTCCGCTGCGCCACCTCACTGCGGAGTACCCTCCGTCCTTCATGACCTGTGGGGGGAATGACCCCCTGCTGCCTGAGTCCCAAGCCCTCTCCAGGGCACTTGATGGGCTGGGCGTACCGCACCGGGACCTCTTCCTGTTCAAGCCGGAATATCCTCACGCCCCCCATGGTTTCCTGAACTTCTACTTCTTCAAGTCCTCGCGCGTGGCCATGCGCGAATCCATCGCTTTCCTGCAGGAACACGCCGCGCTCTGACCCTGCCCTCTTGGATAGAGCGCGAGTGCAACTTTTGAGGTCTGACCCCAAAGTGTTGCTAGGGGATCCTTTCCACGCGGAAGCTGGTGCGCCAGGGGGGAGTGCCGTGGCGCATGTATACTACGCCGCTGCCGCGCAATCCCAGGCTCTTGGCCTCGCGGTAGACGTAGATTACCGCATCCTTTGCGCGAGCCCCCAGCTCGGCCCCGGCGTTGTGCACATGCATCTCCAGGTTGTGGGAGTCGAGGCCGGCCAGCCGCCCCACTTTGCGGGCGTCCACGTAGCAGCGCTTCGACTTGAGCATGAGCCAGTCGCCCGCCTCCCGCGCCTGCAGCCTCAGCTCCTCACCCTCCTCGCCGAGGCATTTGCCCGCCATGTCCACCTCAACCTGGCAGCAGTGCGCGCGGCGGAAGCAGTAGTCACCCACAGTCTCGGCGTTGATATCCAGGTACCTGGCCTTCAGGCCGGCGAAATTTCCGATGCGTTTTGCCCTCAGGGCCAGCCGCCTGTCCAGCGTACCCTCGGCCTGCATGCCCACGTAATCCAGGCCGTCCGGGATCTCCAGCTCGCCGCCGCCCAGGTGTGAGAGCGCCTCCACCCCCAGGCTGGTGAGGTAGCCCACCGCTTCGCGCTGCCACTGCATGCGCAGCTGCAGGTAATCGGAGGAGGCCTCGCGCATCAGCCTCCGCGTCAGCTCCACCACCTCCGCGTCGTCGCGGGCCGGAAGGGCCCGGCGCACGCGGATCTTGGTGAGCTTGTCGCGCGAGCGCAGGTTGAGGAAGAAGTCGGACAGGGCAAAGTCGCGGAAACGCCGCCTGCGTGCTTCCTCCTCCTGGCGGTTCGTCTCGAGGATCTCCTGGAGGGATCCGGAGCTGCCCTTGAAGACCGGCTTTGGGAGCTTCATTCGTATCACTCTCCAGGTGGACCAACGTCATCGCGAGCTAGCGATGCGATCTCGTTCGCAGCACGATCAACGTCCGGGTGAGATTGCCACGCTCCGCTCACTTCGTTCACTCCACTCGCAATGA
>CAYHAT010000001.1:33183-47032 GCA_964354675.1 uncultured Actinomycetota bacterium
GTCCGGGTGAGATTGCCACGCTCCGCTCACTTCGTTCACTCCACTCGCAATGACAGTAACCGGAGCTGTCGCAAGAACGCTACCTTGTACGTCCGGGTGAGATTGCCACGCTCCGCTCACTTCGTTCACTCCACTCGCAATGACATGTTCGCTAGGCGTAGAGCTCCTGGGCCTTGCCGGCCACGATGCGCACCAGGTCCTGTCCCCGCGATACCGGGAATATGTCGTAACCCGCCTGGCGGATGATCTCCGCCTTCTCGTTGTAGGTCTGGTCGATGAGAAAGACGGAGCCGGAGTTCTCCGGGTGCATCTGCAGCGCCTCGCCCAGGTGATAGGAAGCCTCGGCGATGTTGGTGATCTCTGTATCCGAGATGAGGCAGAAATGTTTAGGGCGATGGGTCTCCAGCGCCGCGAGGCGGCGGAACTCCTGCACGGGGAATACGGTGCCCCCTCCGTAGTAGGTCACCAGCCCCTCCTCCACCCGGCGGATATCCCACACGGGCTTCACCATCATGGAGCGCTGCTGGTCGGAGTAGACCACCAGGCCAACCTTGGCACCCAGGTTCCCGGCGCTGCGGACCATCACGAAACCGGCCAGGACGGCGTTGGCAACCTCGGAGGTGGGGTTGGTCATGGAGCCGGACGCGTCCAGGATGATGATCACGTCCGGGGGTGTCTTGCGCCGCGTCACCACGTCCATCTGGACCTTCTCCCACTGCTTGGTGGTGAGGGTGGGCACCGCCTTGCCGCAGGTGTACAGGGTGTAAGGGAGGTCCAGGCGGTCGAAGGGGTCGGCCATCCCCCAGGCCAGGGGGGCATGGGGCACCTCTTCGCCGGCCTCGCTGCGTACCGGCTGGAAACGCACCTCGTAACGGCGGGAGAGGTCGCGGTAATACCAGACCAGGGCCTGGGTCTCGGAGCCGGCCCCTATCCCCCCCACCAACTCCTTGAAGTCCTGCATCCCCATCTCCATAGCCATGGAACGCAGCGCCTCCTCGGCCGAGCGGGAGCGCAAGTCGTCGATGCCGTGGTCCATGATACGGCTGTCGTCCATCTCCTGTGGGTCCTCGTAGTACTTGTGGAGATAACCCACCAGGAAACGCACCTTCTCCTCCCATCCGGCGGCGGCGAAGGGGCGGTCCAGGATACGCGAAGCCAGGCGGCAGGCGTCATCTCGCATCTCCCTGGGAACCTTGCCCACCAGGGCCTCCTGGGCGTCCCACATCTCCTCGAAGCAGCAGAGGAGGAACTTCCACATCTTGCTCTGTTTCCAGCCCTTGGCCTTGTCCAGGGCGCTATAGAGGCTGATCATCTCCTCGCGCATGCCGTTGCGCGCGGCGTAGGTGACGTCGACCATGTCGCAGAAAAGGCGTTGTATGGAGAGTGCCTCCTGGAAGGTGACCATGCGGCCCCTGTCCTTCACCTCCTCCAGGGCGAGCTTGGCGGAGGCGGTGAGGCGCAGCGAGGTGCGCATGTCGAAGGGCGATAGGGCGTAATGGAGCAGCTGGTACACTACCACGGCCTCCAGGTTCTGGATGCCCAGCTTCTCGATGACCTCGGGTACGTTGATGTACACGCGGTTCTCGGAGGGCTCCCAGAAACCGAACTCATCGTTGAGCTTGGCGGCGTGCTCGTGGCCGGCGGGATTGAGCACGAACTCGGGGTCCATGATGCGCGGGTAGCTGCAGAAGGCCCGCGCCCGCTCCAGGATGTCGTCTAGTTCTACGCCCAGGATGCGCAAGGCACTATCACCTCTGGGTCTCGCGCACGATCTCCCGGTAGACCTGGCGCAGCATGGTCGCGATGGGGTACTTGGCCGGGGAATCGTAGCTCTTGAGGGAGGCCAGGGCCTCCAGCACCAGTTCGGGATCGACGGATTGGTTCTTCATCGCCTGTTCGTAGAGCTCCAGGACGCCGTCGAGGGTCTTGATCATGCGCCGGCTCTTGAGGTAATGGTTGCGCGAGGTGGTGAAGAGGTCCTGGACCAGGGCGATGCGGTCGTTCATGAACTCCGGGCGCTCCGACCAGGCGCGGTCGGTGGGGATGAGCTTGAACCAGAGTACGTAGGGGATCACCGCCTCCACTTCCTCCAGCCCCGCCTGGTCGCGGTCGCGGAACCATGCCAGGGCCTTGGCGTAACGCTCGATGGTCTTGCCCGCCCGCACGCTGACCTCGTTCTCCGTCTTGTAGCATATGTTCTCGGTGTTGTGGTAATGACACCCGCCCAGGTGCCCGCCTCCCGCTCCTCCGCCGTCGTCCACCTGGGAACAGAGAATGGGAGGCTTGACGAACCAGGCGAAGCCCTTGTTCTTGCGCTCGATGTCCGGGGAGGCCAGGGTGCAGCCGTTGAGCTCGGAGATGAAATTGTAGAGGATGTAGAACGCGTCGGGCTCCACCTCGACGCGGGCGATCTGCTCGCGCATGGTATCGAAGTCCTCGGCTGAGATCTGCACGTCCATCTCGTCGCGCAGGTGGGCGACGTAAGCTTCCTCGTTCCCGGTGAGCTTGCGGTCCTCTCCTCCCTGCGCCATCTCCAGGAAATAGGGGTTGAGGGTGGGAGCGAAAACGCCCACGTCTATGCGGTCCAGGAAGGGAGGGGTGAGGTCGGACGAGGCCACGTCCCGGAAGTTGGCGGTGAGGAAGGTGGCGCCTTCCGCGGCGTAGATCTTGGAGTCGCCGTAGACGGAGAAGCCGCGGTCCATCATCTCCAGGAGGTTGTTGGTGCGGCCGGGGGTGAGGCGGTTTACCTCGTCCACCATGCGGAAGGGCGAGAGCATGAACTTGCGCGGGATGATCTCCTCCTCGCCGTCCCGCATGAGTTTGCCCAGGTGCGGGCGGCCGATCATCTTCTCCTCGGTGAGCTCGTGGTGGCCGTGGATGGTGGCCTCGTGGATGGCCTCCATCACCTTGAAGTCGCCCGAGCCGTCCCCGAAGGTCTCCTCCAGGAGGGTCCCGTGCACGAAAGCCCCCACGAACTCAGCGGAGGTGGTCTTCCCGGAACCCGGTGAGCCGTAGAGGATCATGGTGCCGTTACGCAGCACCGAGGTCAGCAAGGCCAGGAGTAGGGGGGAGTTGTAGCTCTCCTCCGCCAGCACGATGCTCTCGGTCTCGTTCAGATTGAGGGGCACTTCCTTTTTCTCGTGGAAGCGTATGTCGTGGTTGAGATTGATGTACAGGCCGCTGTCCTCGATGGCGCTGTAGATCTGCCGCAGCTTCTGGTTCAATTCGTCCATGTCCCGTCCTTCTCCTAGTCCTTGTCGTTCTCCCTCTCCGCCTCTGGCAGGCTCCATGCTTGCGAGGCCTCTGCTATAATGATTCTACCTTATCCCGATACAGGTAAGGGTAATGTCCGTCAAAGTGGGGTTTCGGGTCTTTTACGCTCGGTGTTTAGGGCTTCCGGCGACTCCTCCCCGGGACGAAGACCCGCTGCCGCAGGTTCACTCAAGGGAGGTCATCATGGAACAGAGCGACAAGATGAAAAAGATCTTCAAGCAACTCGCCATCTCTCACTTCTTCGAAGCCCTCATCGCCATGCGTGCGGCCAAGAAGCGGGGCAAGAGCCCGGTAAAGTATTTCCTGTTGACCTGGGTATTCGGGGTCTTCGTGCTGGTGCCCCTGCTGCGCAAGCCCAAGCTGGAAAAAGAGATCCAGGCGGTCGACATCTAGTCACAGGCCTGGGTGGTCACATCCTCTTAGAGGGAGGTATTGATGGAGATACCCGGCTGGATGAAGAAGGTCTTGAGGATATGGATAATGGCGGCGGTGATCGGTCATTCTCTGCAAGCCCCCATCGCCTATCATGCCGCCAAGAAGAGGGGTGAGGACCCCCGGAAATATTTCCTCCGTACCCTGGCTTTGGGAGCTATTGCTCTTATACCCCTGCTGCGCAAGCCCAAGATGGAAAAAGAGACTGGGGGGGACGCCGTCTAGCTCATCGGTACTCTCTGGGTTTAGCCCAATTCGCGAGGACGAAAGGAGAGGGACCGTGCTGGTAATCGAGGCTGCGAGCGACTACGAATTCGGATTTCGGCTGGGAAAGGACTATGGTGACGCTTACCGCCGCATTGCGAGACTGGTCCGCCCCTTGCCCGTGGATAAGGTATGCCGCAGGAAAGAGTCTCTGGAGACGCATTACCCCCAGGCCGGGGAACGCCTGCGCGGGCTGGCCCGTGCCACGGGCATAGAGTCAGGGACGCTGCTCGCAGCGGGGCCCGGCAACCCTTTCCCCGCGCCGGGGTGCACGAATTTCGCGGCCGTCCCGCCCGCCACGCGGGACGACCGGGTCTACCTATCCTGGAACCTCGACCTGCCGTCCTGGTTTCGCTACACCATGGGCCGCTTCCCCTTCTACGTGCGCAAGATCAAGGGATACAGATCCTACCTCTGCCTGGACCACAGCTTTATGGGCCTACCCCTCATGTACGGCATCGGCGTGATGAACTCTGATGGCCTCTGCTGCATATACAACGCCGTGGGAATGACGGACGGGGGCGACGGGCTTACCTTCTTCGAGCTCAACAATATGATGATGGAGAACCACGCGGACGTTAAGGGAGCCGTCGGGGTCATGGAAACGAACCCGCGCTGCGTCTTGCCCGGGCATGCCGCGTCGATATTGATGAACGCCAACCTGCTGCTGGCCGACGCCCAGGGGGACGCCGCCCTGATAGAATACAGCCATAACCACCTCGAGGTCACATCCGCTGCGGACCACGAAGGGTTGCTAGCCTCCACCAACCACCACCAGTTCATCGACCGGGAGAAGACGGGCGGTGTGGCTCCGGCGGACCAGCCCCTCATAGCCGGTTCTTATGTCCGGCTGAGCAGGATGTGGGAGCTGCTGCGCATGTGGCATGGTCGTATAGACCCTTTCATCGCCCAATACATCACGTCGGATCACAGCAGCGATTACTCGGCGCTGCGCGAGCACGGCATTGAACTGGAGTGGTTCGGGGAGCGGGTCGAGGACTCAACCATCTGTGCCCATCCCTGGAATCTCGTGAATCACCTGCGCAAGGGAGATCTGGAGGGCGCTATCACGGAGAGCATGATCTCAACCACCCTTTACGGCATACTGCTGGACCCCCGCAGCTGTACCATGTGGTTCCATGCGGGCAATCCCTGCCGCAATCTTTACCGCCCGTACTGGCTGGGGGGCGTGTTGGAGATGGCCAACGCGGCAGAGGCACGCGGGAAACTGGATTACGAGCCAGACCTGGCGATGCGCTATAAGAAAAGGGACGGCCGCGACCGCATCTTCACCCGGCCGCTGTCCGACTCGCCCAAGGCGATAAGAACCAGAGGCAGGCTCATGACCTTCATGACCCGCCTTGATGCTTACTTCGAGAGCCGGCTGAACCGGTGAAGAGACGGTGTTCCACCGAGCGCTGATCCAGCCCCGGCTTACCTCGGGGTTATACCGTGGGTCTCGAGCATGAGGCGCACTACGTCCCTGGAGTGCATGCGCGGGCCCAGCCCCAGCGCCTCCCGTGTGAGCTCGTCCGAAGCGATCCAGCGGTAACGGATGAAATCCACCAGGCCGGAGGGACCTTCGATCAGGGGGGCGTGGAGCTTCCACAACAGGTCCATGGCGGGGTAAACCAGCCACTCCGGTAAAGATATGATCGGCTTGCCGGCCATGCGGGCGATCTCCTCGGTGTTGATGATCCCCTCTCCGCAGGCGTGGAAATATCCCTCCGCCTCCTTCTCGACGATGCGCATGAAAACCTCGGCAACATCGTCCTCGTGCACGAACTGCATGTCCGGCTTCTCGCCCCCTATAGCCGGCAGGAAGGGCAGCCTGATGATAAAACGAGAGATGTAGTTGTCCACGTTGGGGCCGTAAACGATACAGGGACGCACTACCGCCACCTTCACCTGCGGGTTCTCTTCCTTGAAGATGCGGATGGTCATCTCGTTCTCGTACTTGTCGGAAGCGTAGGTGTAGCTGGTATGGCGGCGGGGGTGGTCTTTTTCGCTCAGCCAATCGGGATTATCGGAAAAGGTCCCGAAGGCTGTGGTGGATGAGGCCACCACCAGGTGTCTTGCCACGCACGCGGCGGCGGCGGCCAGTACGTTGCGGGTGCCGTTCACGTCGATATCGTGCATGAGGTCGTCATCATGCATGGGGTTGACGATGAAGGCCAGGTGCACCACCGTCTCCACGTTATTGAGGGTGAAGAGGTTAGTCATGGACGGGTCGCGCACGTCCATGCGGTGAAAGTCCATCTTGGACGTGGAGAAGCGGCAAGGGTTCAGGTCCACCCCGATGATCTTGGAGACCTTGTCGCTCTCGTCCATGAAACGGAGCAGGCACGTGCCGATATAACCGGAACAACCCGTGACGGCGACGACAGACATATCTTTCCCCCCTCCTGTATCTTCCCTCCCTGACTAGACCGAACGTATCAGAAAACAGATGAGCGGCGCAACGTGAACAGTATAGGGAAAAAGGTATATAAAGTCTTGACCGCGCAGCACCGGCATGCTATAAGTTAGTTAATATTCACTAACCTAATGGCGAGGCTGGATATGGCCGGGAAAAACGGGCGATTAAGCGGGCCGGAGCGCAAGGAGCAGATCCTCCAGGCTGCCATCTCCACCATGGCGGAGCAGGGCCTGCCCGGCACCACCACGCGGCGCATCGCGGAAAAGGTAGGCGTATCGGAACCCGCCCTGTACAAGTACTTCCCGGGCAAGAAGGAGCTGGTGCTGGAGGCACTGGAGGAGGTAGGCAACAGGTTCTTCGCCACCCTCTCCTTCGCGGCCAGCGAGGGGGACAGCGTCCCCGAACGCATCTACAACATGAGCGCTTCCTTCTACGAATTCGTCATGGACCACCCCGATGAGTCCATGCTCCTCTTCGAGACGGTGACCGGGGCACGCGACCCGGAGATAAGAGCGGCCCTGAGCGAAAAGCTGCTGCTGTACACCGGCGTATTGTCCGAGATATTCGAAGCCGGGAAGGAGCAGGGCTCGGTGAGGAAGGACCTGGACACCACCGTAGCGGCATGGCAGATCCTTTCGTTGGGGATCACCCTGGTCTTCGCGGCCATCACCGGCCTGGGCGATGTCCTCACCCGGGACAAAGCCCTGCAGGCGGTACGGGAGGTCCTGGAGAACATCGTGAGCAACGCTACGGCAGAGGGAACGTCCCGCGCCAGGGCCGGTGAAAAGCAAAGGGGATCCCAGTAAAACACGTATTGAAGACATCCGGAGTGCCTTCTGATAGCGGCAGCGAAATGCGGGAAAGAATCGCATAAGAGAACGCACAAGGTCCCGCTTGCGGGCGGGGCGGAAAACGGCAGTAGCAAACGAAAGGAGAGCGAGAGATGAAAGCGTTGGTCATGGGCGGAGGCATGGCTGGACTGGCTACGGCCATCAACCTGCTGGACCTGGGCCTGGAAGTGGAGTTGGTGGAGGCCGACGAGATCTTCGGCGGGCGCGCCAGTTCCTGGAAAGACGAAGACGGGGATTTGATCGACAACGCCCTGCACGTCTTCTTCCCCTACTACGCAAACCTGCTCAACTTCTTCAACAAGATGGGCATCGAGAAGAACATCGCATGGAAGCAGACGGAGTTCTACTACATGCAGGAAGGCGGGAAAGAGGCGGCGCTCAGGTTCGCCAACCTTCCTGCACCCTTCCACGCCGCCGTTGCCTTCGGCAGCCTGATCAAGTCATACACCGCTGTGCCCAAGTGGAAGCTGCTCTTCGCCGCCACCAGCCTGGGCCAGGCGGCGATGTATTCCAACCGCAAATTGGAGCAGTTAGACGACATCACCTTCGGCCAGTGGGTCGTGCGCCGGGCCCCCAAGGACGCTTTCCTGCTCCTGGAGCCGGGGATCAACGGGCTCACCTTCACCCCCTCCTGGATGGTCTCCGCCAAGGTCATGCTCAACTGGATCCTCAAGGTTGCCGCCGACCCGGACAGCGCCCGCGTGGGCTTCGCCAACGGCGGGCTGGGGGACATCTGGGTGGATACTTGCCTCGACTACATCCACTCCAAGGGCGGCAAGACCGAGTTGAAGAAAGCGATAACCGCCATCAATCTCGACGGGAGCAAGGTGAAGAGCGTTACCATCGACGGTGAGAAGCGCACGGCGGACCTCTACGTATCCGCCATGAGCTCCTACTCGCTGCGGCGGGTACTGCCCAAGGAAGCCTTCTATTACGAATACTTCAGGGACCTGTGGCATTTCCACTACGCACCTTCTCTCTCCCTGCAGGTGTGGTTCGACCGCAAGCTCACCGATGTGGACGTGACCTTCTTCTCCAACGACTGCATTTTCAATACCTACGCCGATCTCTCCAACGTACTGCCCCATATCTTCACCGGGGGCTCCATGTTCGAGATGGTGCTCTCCCCCGCCGATAACATCGAGGGGCTGCCGGACGAGGTCATCTTCGACATCGCCATCAAGCAGATAAGAGCTCTCTTCCCCACGGCAAAAGAGGCGGAGGTGCGCAAGTACAAGGTGGTGCGGGAGCGCCAGGGTGTCTACCGCGCCTGGCCGGGCATGGAGAAGCACCGCCCCTACCAACGTTCCCCTTTGGACAACCTCTACCTCGCCGGAGACTATACCAAAACCCACGTCTCCTCGAGCGGCATGGAGGCGGCCATCTGGACCGCCAACCACTGCGCGGAGGTCATCGCCCTGGACAAGCTGGGGAAGACCGTCTCCCTCAACGTGGAGTGGAAGCCCAGGAAGGGATTCACCCCCTTCCTCAAGCCGGCCACCCTGGCGGGAGCCACCCTCGCTGGTGCGGCGCTGGCCAGGGGCGCCTGGAAACTGCTTAAAGCATCGCGCAACAAAGAATAACCCCGGCCTCCTCCCCCCGAAGACCGGAACAGCAGAGGCGCGGCTTCCCGCTGCGCCTCTTCCTTCTATCCGAAATATCGTCCACAGCAATGATGACATGGTCTCCAGTGGGAATAATCATTACGAGGTCTAAATCGCTTCGATAAGGATTGTGAGGTAATCATGCCGATCGCCGCTTTCAACGAGAAACATAAAGAGGTGCTGGATGGGATGCTCCTGGTCATCCCAGGTGTAAAGGCGGGGAAGATGTTCGGGCTACCGGGTTACTATGCCGACGGCAAGCTCTTCGCCTGCGTCTGGGAGGATGGCGTATCGCTGAAGCTACCCGAGAAGGTGCGCATGGACCTGTTGAAGCAGAGGGGCGTGGAGCCCTTCGTGCCCATGGAAGGCCGCCCCATGAAGGAGTGGGTCCTCATCAGGAAAAAGAACTCGAAGGATTACCTCAAGTACGAGGACGCCTTTATCTCGGCGGTGGAGTACGTCCTCTCTTTGCCGAAGAAAAGCCCGAAAAAGAGTCCGAGGAAGAGGGCATAAGACGCCAGGCCGCCAGGAACACACACAGATGCACCCGGCGGATACGGCGGACCGCATCAGGCCCCTGGCGGATTACTTCCATTGCCTGTACTTCTCCACCCATTACCCCTTCGCGGTGGCGAGTTTCTACCGCGATTTCCACGACATGACCGACGAAGAAGTGCTGAAATACCTCGAAGACGGATGAACCGGTACGGCTCGACCATGTACAGGCAAGTCGTGATTGGGCTTTGTGTATCGTTCAACATATCAGATGTGGAGAGAACGATCGCTGCGGGCTACTCATGCAGCGGCGGGCGCGGCCTGTCCTCTAGCCATCACTTCTTGTCGTAGATGTAGAAGGTACCGAGGGCTTTGGCCACCAGTTCGTCCCCGTTCTTCACCTCCGACTCGATGATGGCGATACGCGAACGTCGCTCTATGACCTCGGAATCGCAGACCAGTTTCCCCGACTTAACCGCTGAGAAGTAAGCGATCTTTATCTCCACCGTGGTGCATAGCTCGTTCTCCTCGAGGATGGAGTAGAGCGCCCCGCCCATTCCCGTATCCGCCATGGCATAGACGACCCCACCGTGCAGGACACCGTGGGGGTTGAACAGCTCGTTTTTTACCTGCAACTCGCAGCGACTGTGGCCGTCCCCATAGGCGGTGAACTCCAGCCCGATGAGTTCACCAAAGGGGTTGAACCCCTTGGAGTCGGTCGGAAATTCCTTGGGCACCTCAACCTCCCTTTCGTTATAAAGCTGCAATGCCATTATCGCATACGCTGCAACAATCATAGGGGTCGTGTCTTCGATCTTCGGCCGATCATCTGACGCCTTGCGTTCCAAACGTTCTGTCGGAAAACCGAAGGTCGAAGACACGACCCCATCACAGCTCGATGGTCATGCCCTCCACGGCCACCCGCACCTGGCCATCGAACTCGGAGCGGGCGTCCTCCAATGCGCGGTCCTCGCTGAGGGTCGGCCATAAGTGGGCCAGCAGGAGCATACCTACACCCGCCTCAGACGCTGCCCTCCCCGCCTCGGCCGCGAAGAGATGTCCGCGCATCTTCTCCCGCACCTGGCTGGTGAAGGTGGCCTCGCAGACGAAGAGGTCCACCCCCTGGGCCTGCTCGAGGAGCGCTTCGCAGAGGTCGGTATCACCCGAATAACAGACCGTCTTTCCAGCAAAAGCCACCCTATATATAAAAGAATCGATCACTTCGTGTTCGGCGGGCAGAGCGGTGATCTCGAAACCGGCGACGTTGTCCAGGACTCCAGGGTGAACCTCGTACAGATCGAGGGAGCGCATGAACTCATCCCTGCTGCTCTCCTGCAGGGGACTGGTTATCACATCGGGCGCCTGCGGAGGGGCGAGCAGGGGCAGCGGCGTTACCTCTTTCTCCCAGAACCTCCTGGCGGTACAAAGCCCGTAGATATCCACGTAGTGGTCATAGTGCATATGCGTGAGCGCGAGGCCGCCGACCTCGTCTGCAGGTAAGTACTTCAGGAGGTTCGCCAAAGCGCCGGACCCCAGGTCCAGGACGAGGTTGCCCTCACGGTTCTCGAGCAGGTACCCACTGCAGGCCCGGCCCGGTCCCGGATATCCGCCGGAGCTACCAAGGACGGTTACTTTAATCGCCACCGGTCTCCCCCAGAAGATCAGGGTGACTCTTTCTCAACCACTCCAGTACTTCATCTCTGAAGGAGCCGGTCTCCCGCAATGGCTCCTCTACATCTTCGGTGGAAAGTGAGTAGGCGCGATCGTAGTCAACGCCGTGGCGCTTTCTCCTGCAATTATCAAGATAATCCGCCAGCTCCTGGGTCGCGGGTCCCATGATGTCGGGCAAGACACTGATGGTGATCCAATGATGGCCTTTACCTGTTGCGCGGTAACCAGACGCATACAACACAATCGTCGCAAGTTGCAGAACGGCATTGTAGGCCGTAGCGAACCTCCTGTCGGGAGATATCGCGGTGACCGAGGCGTCCTGCAGGTCCCTTTTCACCACTTGCAGCAGATCTGCGATCTCGCGGAGAGAGGTCTTATGCGGCTTGAGGTCTTTTCTATCCAGCCAGTCCTGCAAGCTCATCTTCGTCTCCGACCAGCCATATCTTAGGGCCCTTGATCACCGACTTGATAAACGCATTCCCATCATCGATTCTCCTCTTGAACTCCTTGGGGGAATATACGGTTGGGTTGAACTCTCTTCCCAGGTCGCGGCTCAATGGACCGAGGATCTTACTGATTTCCTTCAAGCCGATCTTTCCTATAACCAATATATCGACATCACTGCCAGGCTTATCTTCTCCTGTAGCCACGGATCCATAAATAAAAGCCAGGTCTATCCCTGAAGTATAAGGAATCAACGCTTCTGAAAGCTTGTCGCTCAAGGCCACCGTCTTTAAAAAGAATCTCTTGAGATCAAGGAATGCGGGGTTTTCCTCTTGTGCTTTATAGTACACACGGTTGCCCCTGCGCTCCTTTCGCACGAGATCCGTTCTCTCCAGCCGAGCCAGCTCTCTTTGCACGAGGTACAGAGGATTACCGGTAAGGCGAGACAACTCCCGCTGGTAGAACTCTTCTCCCGCATGAAGGAAGAAGACCTTTAATAGGTCGGTCATGGTAGAGGAAGCGAATAACTCCCCCGCGCCCTTACGACCAACATTTTTTGTCATACGACCAACTTTCTTGGTCATTCACAACTACCGATCCTTGCCGCATGCCTGCATTGTCATTAATCAGTTTACAGCATTTACATACCCATTATCAGTTCAGCCGATGACATTATTCATATAGAACTATGCAGCAGTAGAGAACACATGGGTTAGCTCTTATCCCCTGCTTTTCGTGATATCGAGCACAGTAATGGACACAGCCTTGAAAGGCATGGACGGCTATAATCATTGGCTCAGCCTGGCCAGTGCCTCCTGGGTGCGGGTGAGCCAGCAGGACTGTGGGCCCACCCCCATCTCCTCCCACATCTCTATAGCTTCTCTCATGTTCTCCTGGGCCTCTTTCCTGCGGCCGGCGATCTCGAAGACCTCCCCGAGGAAGAGATATCCCTGGGCTACGATCGGTTTTGTTTGCAGCTCATTGGCCAACGAGATCCCTTGTCTAATATATGCTTCAGCAACCTCGACCTGTAGCGGGTTCGCCTCTCCCGCTATCCTTCCGAGCGCTATCAAGGCAAACGCTTCGAAGGTGTTTGCACCGAACTCCTGGGACAGCTTCAGCGCTTCTTCAGCACTCTCCATTGCCCCGTCGGGATTTCCTGTGGCCGAACGAATCAGGGTCAAGAAATAACAGCTTAAGGGCACCAATGAGGTGATCTCAGATCGCTTCTGTATCTCCAAGCCTTTCTCTGCGTAAGCTAACGCCATCTCATGATCCCCGAAAAGAAAATATCCAGCACCCAGAAGAGACCATGCCGTACCCAGGAGAGGCTCAATTCCTATTTCTCCCCAGTTATCGATGGCCTTGCATGCGCGATCGATCATGCTTTCCGCGTCACCTTCACAATAGGACAGGAAGGAGTAGTAGAATTCCACCCATCCTATTCCAAAAGCATCGTTGACTTCGATAGCGAGTTTGAGACCTTTCTCAAAGACTGCCTTCCCCTCCTCAAACTCTCCCAAAAAACTCAAAACGAGCCCGCAATATCCGCATTGGTTGATGAATACGTTAATCCCGCCCGCGAAGAGTTCCTTCTCCTTATGCTGTTCCTCGAGGAGATCGAGTACTCTGCGGGAGATGACAGCCATTTCCAAAAGGCGGCCAGCAATAGTCATGAGAGGTCCTATATCCACAGCTATTAAGGCCATAGATTCTACATCTCCAGTTTTTTCTGCCGTATCGAAGCACTTTCCTGAGTACTCCATACTCAAGGACATATCTCCTTTGAACGAGTGGTAGAGGCTCGATTTGCCATAGACCGACGCGAGGCTCGCGACATCCCCGAGTTCTTTGGCGAGCTTTTCCGTCTCAAGGAGCATATTGAGAGTGCCATCAGGGAAGCCCAACAGTATGGAGGTGTTTAGTATAGAGAGATAAATTCCCAGCTTCTCGTCCCTATTCTCCTCGCTCTCCGGCTGGCTATCCAGCACCCGAATGGCCTCCTTGTAGAAGCGTACGGCCTCCCAGTTGGAGTAGGCTTTGGTAGCTTTATCACCCGAGAGCTTGAGGTAATGGAGGGCCTTCTCGGTGTCTTCACTGCGGGAGTAGTGGTGGGCCAGGATCTCGTAGAAGTCATCCAGGGTGTCTGCGTAAAGTTGTTCGATGGCTTGGCCGGTTTTCTCGTGCATCTCCTTGCGGCGCTTGAGGAGGAGGCTGTTATAGGCCACCTCCTGGGTGAGGGCGTGTTTGAAGATGTACTCGGGCTCGGGGAAGAGGCTCTTTTCGTAGATGAACTCCAGGGACTGTAGCTGGATGAGGTAGGATTTCAATGGTTTGCTGATCCCGGTTACCTCCTCCAGGAGGCGGAGGGAGAACTCCCGGCCGATGACGGAGGC
>CAYHAT010000002.1:0-35392 GCA_964354675.1 uncultured Actinomycetota bacterium
CGACCGGCAGGCAGCGATCGCAGATCTCGGGGTGGACGGCATCCTGCCCCACCGATGTGCGGTAGTTCCAGCAACGCGAGCACTTCTCTCCGAGGGCTCGGCCCACCACCACCCGTACCTCCCCTTCCTTCTCCAGCGTCGCTATCTCTACCTGCGAGACGATGAACAACGAGGGCAGAAAGTCCTTCCTGGCGACAAGGACTCCCGCCACAGAAGGGGGCACCACGAGCTGTATTGCTGCTTCCAGTGAGGTACCGAGTTCCTTGGCGGAACGTTTTTCCTCCAGGGCCTTGGTAACCACGTCGCGCACGCCCAGGAGCTTCTCGTATGCCTCTTCGAGGGCCGGGTCTTTCCACCCGTCCTCCGCGAGCGGCCAGCCCTGGAGTTGCACGCTATCTCCCCCCTCGCCGACCATGAGGTGCCAGGCCTCCTCCGATGTGTGGCATAGCACTGGCGCCATGAGGCGGATGATGGTATGCAGGAGATGGTAGACGGCTGTCTGAGCCGACCTCCTGTGTGCTGAAGCGGGCGCGAACGTGTACAGGCAATCCTTGCGGATATCCAGGTAGAGTGAGCTCAGGTCAACGGCGCAGAAGTTATGCAATGCATGGTAGACCACGTGCAGTTGGTAATCTTCGAGGGCCAGTGTGCACCGTTCCACCAGCCCCTGCAGCCGCGACATGATCCAGCGGTCCAGCTCCTCCATGCGCTCGGGCTCAACCGCGTCCTGCACCGGGTCGAAATCAAAGAGGTTTCCAAGCAGAAAGCGTAGAGTGTTGCGAATGCGGCGGTACGCCTCCACAAGGCGGTCGAAGATCTCCTGGGAGGCCGGTATATCCACGGTATAGTCGGCGGCCGCCACCCAGAGGCGCAGGATGTCGGCCCCCAGTTTATCGCATATCTCCATGGGATTTATGACGTTGCCCTGGAGTTTGCTCATCTTCCTCCCCTCGCCGTCCACCACGAACCCGTGGGTGAGGACGGAGCGATAGGGGGGTGTTCCCCTGGATCCTATCGCGGTGAGCATGGAGGTCTGAAACCAGCCACGGTGCTGGTCGCTCCCCTCCAGGTACATATCGCAAGGCCATGACAGTCCCTCCCACTGGTTCAAGACCACCTCGTGGCTGATGCCGGATTCAAACCATACGTCCAGGATATCCATCTCCTTGCGAAGATCCCGGCAACCGCACTTCTCGCATGCGAAACCATCCCCCAGTATCTCCCCCGCCTGCTTGAGGAACCAGGCGTCGGAGCCCTCGGCCGCGATCAACTCTTCCGCTTTCAGCATGGACTCCGCATTCATGAAGACCTCGCCACAATCCGCACAATGGAAGGCCGGTATAGGTACGCCCCATGCCCTCTGGCGCGAGATGCACCAGTCTGGGCGCAGCTCCAGCATCCCCCTCATGCGGCGGCTGTTCCATCCCGGTATCCATTGCACCTTCTCGACGGCTGCCAGGCTCTTGTCCCGTAACGACGCGCCATCATAGGGACGGTCCACACCCACGAACCACTGGGGGGTGGCCCTGAAGATGACCGGGCCTTTGCAGCGCCAACAATGGGGATATGAGTGGGGGGAATCCCCTACTCCGAGGAGCAGTCCCTTGCTTTTCAAGTCCTTGATGATCTTCGGATTGGCGTCATCGACGAAGAGGCCCTCGTACTCCGGCGCTTCGGATGTAAAGCACCCGAAGTCATCCACTGGCATGGGCATGGGCAAGTCGTATTCCAGTCCCACCTGGTGGTCCTCCTGGCCGTGGCCGGGTGCGATATGCACGGCTCCGGTCCCCTGTTCGGTGGTAACGTACTCCGAAGTCACTATGACCGAGGGTCGGTCGCGCCAGGGGTGACTGGTCTTGAAGCCCTGGAGCTGGCCGCCTTGCAGCTTTGCCTTTACCGCGTATTCCCCGATACCCATTCCCTCGACGGCCTTCTCGAGAAGGGGCTCCCCCACTATGAGGTTCTCGCCGTCCGCCTGCAGGAGCACGTATTCCATGCCGGGGTGAAGGGCTATGGCCACGTTGGCGGGCAGGGTCCAGGGAGTGGTGGTCCAGATGACCATCGCCGCCTTCTCCTTCGTCCCCGGCACCGGCTCCAACAGGGGGAACTTGACGTATATGGACGGTGATATCTTGTCCTTGTACTCCAGCTCCGCCTCGGCCAGGGCGGTGACACAGCGCGGGCACCAGTGGATGGGCTTGCGGCTGCGGAAGATCAAGCCCTGCTCCAGGAGTTGCGAGAGGACCTTTATGTTCACCGCCTCGTAGGCGGGTCTGAGAGTGAGATAAGGATCCTCAAAATCTCCCTGCACCCCCAAACGCTGGAACTGCTCGGATTGGCGATCGACGTAATGCAGCGCGTACTCGCGGCAGCGGCTGCGTACCTCCATGACATCCAGCTTGCTCTTCTCCTCCCCCAGGAGTTTCTCCACGTTGTATTCGATGGGCTGGCCGTGGCAATCCCATCCCGGCACGTAAGGACAGAAATGGCCCCGCATGGTCTTGTACTTGATGATGATGTCCTTGAGGACCTTGTTCAGAGCCGTGCCCAGGTGGAGATCCCCGTTGGCGTAGGGAGGCCCGTCGTGGAGGATGAACGGCGGCTTGTCCTTGGTCGCCTCCAGCACACGCCGGTAGATGTCCGTCTTTTTCCATATCCGCTGCATCTCCGGCTCCCGCTCGGGCAGGTTCGCCTTCATGGGAAAGTCGGTCCGCGGCAGGTTCAGGGTCTTGCGGTAATCCATCTTCTCACAACTCCGTAATAACTTGGGATTTTGCTCCATTATTAGCACGCGCCATCTGCGAGTGTCAACGAAATCGCTTTTCAGGGGGCATGCAGCACTGCTTTAATGGTCTAAAGCTTTATATTTTCCGGGAGTCGGCGATGATGGGTTCTTGCGAGCACGCGATAAAGGAACACGCCGAGGGTTCCACTATCGAGGTAAAGGTGCACACTTCTTCCTCGCGACGAGGCGTGGAGGGTGTATCCGGAGGCCGCGTCACCCTCTCCGTGCACTCCCCGCCCGAGAAGGGCAAAGCCAACAGGGAAGCCCTGCAGGTCCTGTCCGAGGCGCTCGGCATCCCCCCATCACGCCTGGAGGTGTTAAGGGGCCTCAGCTCCAGGAACAAAACAGTGCTAGCACAC
Organism: uncultured Actinomycetota bacterium; assembly: GCA_964354675.1. Classification (GTDB taxonomy): domain Bacteria; phylum Actinomycetota; class Geothermincolia; order Geothermincolales; family RBG-13-55-18; genus SURF-21. The sequence goes on from CAYHAT010000002.1 coordinate 3,145, forward strand.
GACCTTTCCCCCTCCGAAGCCCGCAACCTATTGCAGAAGTGATGATGTTGTACTAGTTAATAAGTTATTAGTTGCTTTTTAACTATTATATCCGTCGGGCATTGATCTCTGCTTCGCGAAGGGCACAAAGCAAGCATCTTCATCCTATGCTCGCTTTATTTTTGTATAGCAAGTTGGGGCTAACCTTAAGAATCGAGACAACCAGCCTGTGAAACTACCGGGTCGGTCGCAGTAAAACAACTGAAAGAAAACACCGAGACGGAAATAAACGTGCGGATGTATGCATGCCAGGCCTGGATTAAACCTTTTGCTTGCAGCCCGAAACTCTCACGGTCTTTCATTGTTTTGTCCAGGCGACTGGCACCTTCGCGCCGCAGACGGCGGTGTCTCGTACGCGATGCAAACTATGGTAACGTAGCCATATTGTTGTCACAGCAGGGGCTCGGGGCGCGGAGTGAGCCCGTTACCCAAAGGCCCCGGGCCGGAAGAACACCATGGAGGAAAGGAACTTAAAAGGGGAGGGGCGGATCCCCTCCCCTTTTAGGCTACCTTTTATTCCCAGAAGAAGTGCTTCTCGCCTTCCTCCGCCTCTGGTTCGACGGCAGGCTCAACGGCAGGCTCTGAAACGGGCTCAGGAGCAGTCTCCATGGATGGTCTTGGAGCGGGTTCCTCCTGTGCCAGCGATTCCCGCATCATCTCCATCTCCTGTTCGGGGGTGTAAGTGGTTGGTGGTGGTGGTGGTGCGGTTGGTTCCTCGACCACCGTCGGCCGCTCCATCCTCTCGAACTGCGCTACCATGGGCCCCTGAACCGGCTCAGTCACCGGTTGCTCCATAGGTATATCCACGCGCCGTTCCGGAGGCGGAGCGGCAGGAGCAGCTTGTTCTGCCCGCATGAAGGTCTCCGCCGGCTCGCGCGGTGGGAACGACGGTTCGGGCACGCTGGGAGCTTCTTCCTCGAAAACGGCCCGCTGCTGGGACGCTGGGGCCGGCGCGGGAGTGAGCGCCGGCTCCGGCGTGAGCGGCGCTGCCGTGGGCATGGGCTGTTCCTTCAACTCGGCGGCGGTTAGGCGTGCTTCGTAATCCTTGATCATCGCCTGGTTGTTGTCCAGGAGCTCGCGGATAGTCGATATGTACCTGAAGACCTGGTCGCGTATGCCGGCAAAAGTTTGGGATATACGGGATCTCTCCGCCTGCGCCTCATCGAGGATGCGCGCGCTCTGCTCCTGGGCCTCTTTCATCTGGGCCTCGGCCTGAGCCTGCGCTTCCTGCACGATATTGTCGGCGCTCTTCTGGGCGTTTATGAGGGCGTTCTGGAGGGTCTGCTGCATGGAGTCGAACTGGCTGGCCTTCTGCCGCATGGACTCGACCAGTTCCGCCTGTTCCTGGCTGCGATGGAGCAGCCTGTCCAATTCATCCGCTACCATATCCAGGAAGGAGTCGACCTCCTCCTTGTTGTAGCCTCCCATACGAACCGTGCCGAATTCTTTGTGATGGATGTCCATGGGGCTTATAGCCAACTAAACCGCCTCCTTTGAGACACGCCACACCGCCTGCTGGGGCAGATCTTCCTTTACACATCAGTATAAGGTTTATCGGGGCTTTCCGCTAACAAGTTTACCTGGGTTTCCGTTAACCGAAAACCCTTCTTACCAGCCATTGTAAAAAAAATATCAAAAAGACGAGCACGGTCGGCGATAGGTCCAACCCCGTCCCCTCACCCAGTGGTATTAGGGGCATTACCCTGCGCAGCGGCGAAAGCAGCGGTTCGGTTATATCGTAGATCAACACCACCAGGGGCCTGACGCTGCGAGGCCATTTTACGGGCAGCCATGCGATGATGATCCTCGCGAAAACAGCGACCAGATAGGCTAGCAATACCCACCACAGGATATCGCCGACTATCTCCACCTCAAACCTCCTTAGCCCTCCTCCAGGCGGCGGTCACCGCCTTGTAGAAGGCGTTGCGCAAGCCGGCCTCATCGAGGGCCTCCAGCGCCGCTATGGTGGAGCCACCAGGCGAAGTCACCATGTCCTTGAGATGGGCGGGGTGCTGGCCGGACTCCCGCAGCATCATCCCCGCCCCGATCATGGTCCCAGTGACCAGCTTCAGGGTCAGGGCCCGGTCGAGTCCGAGTCTCACACCCGCGTCGCACAGGGCTTCCGCCAGTACGTAGAAGTAGGCGGGACCGCATCCGGAGATAGCCATCGCCTCGTCCTGCAGTTTCTCGTCAAGCTCGTAAACGTCGCCCAGGCATGAGAATATCTCGCGTGCTTTATCGCGCGCTGTATCGCCTGCGTTACGTCCATAGCTCAATACGGAGACCGCCGCCCCTACCATGGCGGGATTGTTGGGCATTACCCTCACCACGGGTGATCCATCGGGAAGCAGTGATTCTATGAACTCCGTGCTCTTTCCCATGGCGATGGAGATAACCGTCTGGCTCTTGTTGATGACGCTGGAGATCTCACACAGCACATCCTCGAGTTTCTGCGGCTTGACCGCCAGGAGGATGATCTCAGCATCACGGGCGGCATCGAGGTTCGAAGCGGCAGTATTCGCCCCGTATGCAGCGGCCATCATCTCCAGGCGCGCCATGTCCACGTCCGAGAGGACGATCTCTTCCTTCTCCGCCCATCCTACCCGGAGCAGTTGTCTCAATATGGCTTCCGCCATCTTTCCCGCGCCCATAAAGGCGATCTTGCTCATAAGGCCACCCCTGGAAAAAGTAATGTTTCGAGTATTTCCTAGAACTGGTTAAAGAAACCCTTTTCGCGCAGCCAGCGCTTGTCTTCGGCCGAGACCTCCACGTTGTGAGGAGAGAGCAGGAAGACCTTTTCCGCTACGCGCTGTATCCCCCCATCAAGGCCGTAAGTGAGGCCACTGGAGAAATCGATAAGCCTCTTGGCCAGTTCCGCGTCGGCTTGCTGCAGGTTGATGATTACCGGGATGTCCGACTTGAACTTTTGGCCTATCTGTTCAGCATCGTTGAAGGACTTGGGCTCCACCATGTGCATACGCACCTGCTTGCTGGGAACCGCCTGGATGGGGGCTACCTTGGCCTCCTCGCGCTGCGCGCGCCGGGAGGGCGGCGGTTCCGCGCTATCGACGCGGCCCTCATCGTATTCCAGCATCTCCTCGAACTCGTCATCCTCCACGAGCCCCAGGTATATCAGGGCTCTTCGAAAAAACCCAGCCATGCCGATACCTCCCAACCGTCCTAGGCGGCGAATATGGCCGTCCCTATGCGCACCATATTTGCTCCCTCTTCCAACGCCACCTCGAAATCCTGTGTCATGCCCATACTCAGGATCCCCAGGTCCAGCGGGGAAAAGTCCCGCGCCAGCGCGTCCCTGAGCTCTCGCAGGCGGCGAAAACAGGGCCGCGTCTTCTCCTCTGCTTCCAGGGGCGCTATGGTCATCAAACCGCGTACCCTCACGGCAGGCAAGGCCAGCGCCGCCTCCAGCATTCCCTCCATACCCTCCTCTTCCATGCCGTACTTGCTCTCCTCGCCTGAGACATTCACCTGCAGCAGGATATCCTGGACTATCTCCAGTTCTTCCGCCCGGGAAGCGACGGCTTCCAGGAGGCGGCGGCTGTCCACGGAGTGAACAAGGGCCGCCTTGCCTATCACCATATTAACCTTATTCCTCTGGAGATGGCCAATAAAATGCCATTCCAGGTCGACTGCAAGCCGATCGATCTTATCACGCAGCTCCTGTGCCCGGTTCTCGCCGAACACCCTCTGACCGGCCTGTGCTGCCTCTTGGATCATCTCCAGGGGTCTCCCTTTGCTCACCGCAACGAGCGTGACCTCCCGGGAATCCCTCCCGGCCCTGGTCGCCGCGTGCCCTATGCGCTCCCGTACCGACTCCAGGTTGCGTGCCACGTTTCCCAAGGCCTGTCTCTCCTGTTCCAAGGTTATTCCTCGAAGCTTACGGAGGTGACCCCGTAGATCTGGTAAAGGGTATCCATGACCTCCATGAGGTTTATACGGGCGGATACACTGACCTGTAGAAGGATGGAGCATTCGTTCTCCTCGCCCTTGCATTCATGGAACCTGAGCAGTGTGGATCCGATGCCGTATTGGGCCAGGGTCGCCTCCACTTCCTCTGCCAATCCCGGCCGCTGGCCGCTCCGGATGGTGAAGTACAGTTTACGGCTCCGGAACCTGGCAATGACCCTATTCTCGATCCAGGGCAGGGCGATGAGCACGGCAAGGATTATACCCGTGCTGTAGAGAGAGGTGATGAAATATCCCGCCCCGGCTGCCATGCCCACCGCGGCGGTGACCCACATGGTGGCGGCGGTGGTTATCCCCACCACATGCGTGCCACCGTAGACAACGATCACGCCGACACCCAGGAAACCTATACCCACCACCACCTGCGCCGCAACCCTTGCCGGATCGGAGCCCGGAAAAGCTGAGAGAGATAACACCGTGAAGAGCGCTGCGCCCAGCGACACCATGGTATAGGTGCGGAATCCCGCCGGCCGGTCTCCCCGCTCACGCTCCATACCTATGAGGCCACCACAGGCTGCCGCCATGAGCAGCCTTAAGACGATGTCGCTCTCGTTCATCGCTCACCCCAGTATCCGTAGGTCACGGAGAAGTCGGTGAACTCCCCCGATGGCTCCTCCCATTCCACCTCCACCTCCACCACCCTGGAGGAAGGGGGTCCCCTCCAGCACCAATCCACCATCTCCCGCACCGCCTGCTCGTCTCCCTCTAAGACCGCTTCCACGCGGCCTCCTTTTATGTTGCGGACCCATCCCGTGATGCCGAGCACCCTCGCTTCGTCGCAGGCGTAGGAGCGGTAATATACTCCCTGGACCCTGCCGGAAACCGTGATGTGCGCCCTCGCCTTCATCTCTCTCGAGTGGACTCCCCTATTCACGCAAGAAGATAAAAGCTCCCTGCCTGCCGGTTACACCATCCCTGCGGAAGGAGAAATACCTGAGCTCACAGCACGTGCATCCACCTGCCCTGCTTATGTTCTCCTCTCTCACTCCCGCCTCGAGCAGGTTCAGGAGGTTGGCACGCAAGAGGTCGAGCCTGTGGCCTCCTTCCCCTGTCACCACTATGCTCTTTTCGCCATATCTTTCGACGAAAAGGCGTGCCCTGCCTTCATCCACTTCATAACAACACGCGCCGATGGCCGGCCCCATTACCGCCTTTGCCTCTCCAGGATCGAGCCCGAGATCGTTTTTCAGCATTCCCAGCGCCGACCCCACGATGTTCCCGATCGTCCCCCTCCAGCCGGCATGCAACATGGCCACAGCCCCCGCGGAGGGTACCGCAATGGCGATGGGGACACAATCAGCTGTGAGAGCGGTGAGCACCATGCCGCGTTCGGTGGTGTAAACGCCGTCGGTGGCCGCAAATGCCACATTAAGATCTTGGCCGCTGCTGCCCCTATCCTGCAGGCCGGCCCTGGCCATTCGCAAGCCGTGTACCTGTTCCATGTAGATGAACCGGCCCGCCGCGATGCGCAAGCCCGAGGCTGCGATTGCGCGGTTCGTGCGCACGTTATGCGGTTCGTCACCCGTGTGGTAGGCGAGGTTGAGGGTGTCGTAGGGAGGTGGGCTCACGCCCCCATGGCGGTCGGTGAAGATCAGCCCTATCCCCTCGCCCAGCAGGCTGCCCGCGTCTGTCCAGCTGGCACTCCGGCCCCGTCTGCTCCCGGGGTCGGCGCCGCCGGACCGTTCAATCGCTGTCACATCTCTCCTGCTCCAGGACCTCCAACAGCACCTTATAGATGCGCCGGCCGACGACCTTCTGGGCTGTCAGGCGCATCCCCTCGAACTCCACTGCCTCACCTTGCTTGGGGATCTTCCCCATCAGGTTGTATATGAGGCCTCCCAGAGTGTCCCATTCGTGAGCCGGCAGGTCGGTGCACAGGAGTTCGTTGAGGTCATCGATGGAGATGCGGGCGTCGAAGGTGTATCTGCCGTTCCCCAGGCTCTCGTAGAGCTCCATGGCGCTGTCGTATTCGTCGAAGATCTCCCCCACGATCTCCTCCAGAAGATCCTCGATGGTGACCAGCCCCGAGGTGCCTCCGTATTCGTCCAATACTATCGCCATGTGGATGGTAAGGGCTCGCAGCTCTGTTAAGAGCTCGCTCACCCTCTTCGTCTCAGGCACGAAATAAGCCTCGCGCAGGAATTCCCTGGGCCTGGCATCGCTCTCGCCACGTTTGAGGTAGGGCAGAAGATCTTTGGCGTACAGCACGCCGACGATGTGATCGAAGTCCTTACGATACACGGGTATGCGGGAGAACCCGTAACTCAAGATGATCTCCAGAGCTTCCTCCAGGTTGGACTCCTCGTCCAGCATGATCATATCCGTCCTCGGTATCATCACCTCTCGCACCAGGGTGTCGCCGAACTCGAAGATGGAATGTATGAGTTTTTTCTCCTCCTCCTCGATGACGTCCTGTTCTTCGGCCGCGGAAACCAGCGCCTTGATGTCTCCCTCGGTGACGAAGGGGCCTTCCTTGATCGTCTTTCCCCCGAAAAGCCGTATGACGCCGTTGGAGATGAGTATGAGCACCCGCACCAGGGGGTAGAAGACCATGGACAGGAGGTTCACGCTAGGAGCCACCGCCATGGCCACCCGCTCCGGATGGTTGGTGGCATAGGTCTTTGGTGCCATCTCCGAGAAGATGAAGATGAGAAAGGTCATCGCACCCGTGGCGACGGCAGCGGCCACGGGAAGATCGAAAGCCAAGGCCAGGCCGGTGGCGATGGCCGACGCTCCCACCTGCACAAGTAGGGTGAGCATGAGAATGGTAGAGAGAAAGCGGTTCGGGTGATCCAAGAGCTTGTCCAGCTTTTCCGCCCGGCGATTTCCTTCTTCACGCAACGAGCGCACGCGGAATCTGTTTACGCTCACCAGGGATATCTCGGCCGCAGCCAGGAAGGCGGCTATGATCAGTAGCACAACGAGGGATACCATGCGCCAGGTCAGCTCGCCTGCGGTAACGCCGCCCGTCGATTCCGCCGCCGCCGCGGCATAGAACGTATACAGGGTCATTTCTCTTCCCCCCCCGCCAGGCCCAGTATCTCCCTCTGCCTGCGGTCCATCGCAAGAGCGCCCTGCTCGTCATCATCCTCGTAACCAAGCAGGTGGAGTAAGCCGTGGGCGGTCACGAACTCCAACTCCCTTCCTTCCTCAACTTCGTATTCTTCCCTCTGCTTGAATACGTAATCAGGACAGATGACCACGTCGCCCAGGAGGTATCCCTCCCCGCTCTTCTCTCCCATGGGAAATGCCAATACATCCGTCGTACCCTCCCTGAAAAGGTAGCGGCGGTTCAAGTCCTCCATCTCAGCCGTGTCGATTGCCGATATGGAGAGCAGGGCATCTCTCCTTACCCCCTCCGCCCTGAGCACCTTCAAGCACGTCTTCTTCACGGCCCTGATGTCCATGGCCTGCCCTGCGGCCCGGTTTACGGCCACCTTCACGATATGCCTTCCTCCTTGACCAAGGCAGGGTATTCCACCCGTTCATGATACATGCTCGAGAGGATGCGCACGAAAGCCTTGTTGATCCTCTCCAGGTCACCCATGGTCAGGTTGGATTCACTCAGCTGTCCGTCTGCGAGCCTTTCCTCGACCATAGAGTACGTGAGCTGCTCGATCTTTGCAGGTGTCGGTTTCTCCAATGCCTTGGCCGCCGCCTCGATACCGTCCGCCAGCATCACGATCGCCGCCTCCTTGCTGCGGGGCTTCTCTCCCGGGTAACGGAAGCGGCTCTCGGAAACGGCGTCCAGGCCGCTCCCCTCCTCCAGGGCCCTGGCATAGAAGTAACGGACGAGGGATGTGCCATGGTGCTGCTGGATCATGTCGATAACCTCCTGCGGCAGATGATACTCTCGCGCCAGGTCCACTCCCTCCCTGACATGTGCGGTTATGACCAGTGCACTCAGGTTAGGTTTGAGCTTGTTGTGCCCGTTGAAGCCATGGGGTTGGTTCTCCACGAAGAAATTGGAGCGCTTGATCTTGCCGATGTCATGGTAATAAGAACCTACCCTGGTAAGCAGGGCGTCCGCACCTATCTCCAGGGCCGCGGCGTTGGCGAGATTCCCCACGATCACGCTATGGCTGTAAGTTCCCGGCGCCTTGGACACGAGCTCCTTCATCAGTGGCTGGTCAGGTGAGGCGAGCTCCATTAGGTGCATTGGGGTGGTTATGCCCGCTATCCTCTCGAGCAAGGGAAGGGAGCCGAGGGTGAGGATGGCCGTAAGGACCCCGTTCGCCAGCCCCAGCAGGCCTGCCAGGAGGATGAAATGCATGTCCTTGATGAGGCTTGCGGTGATCATTGAAACCGCCGCGATGAAGAGGGAGAACTCTATAGCGGCACGCATGAGGTCACCGCGTTTCCTTACCTCCCTTATCAGCAAGGTCCCGGCGAGGCCTCCTATAAGCACGGTTATGGTGATGTATATATTGCCCTTTACGAAAAGCCCGGTGAGAACACCGCCCATCGCCACCATGAACAAGGCCACTGCCTGGTCCAGGAGGATCATCAGGATCAGACCGACCAGCGCCAGCGGGATGAGATAACCCCACAAGGGATCCTCGTCCATGAAGATGGAGCATATGCGGCACGACACGCAGAAAACCAGGAAGACGAGGCATATCATAGCCACTACCCTCCAGTTTCCGGCGATATCGGGCCGGAAACGCTTGAAGAAGACAAGGGCGATGACATAGAGCGCCAGGACCAGGAGGCTGATGCCCACGACCTGCTGGTAGCTTCCCACTGGTGATAGGGCCCCGACCTCACTCAGCGATGTGAGGATGATGGGTGTTATTATCTCCCCTTTGTCCACAATCATCTGCCCTACACTGTAATTGGCCATCACCGGCTCTATCGCGTTCACGGCCGCCTCGATATCGCGGTTTATGGTAGCGGTCGAATAAGGTGTGTTGACGGTCAGGAACGCTATGGCAAGCTCTTTTGCAGCCAGCTTGAGGTCTTCATCCAGGGGCATGGTCTGTGCCCGCTGGGAGACCTCGGACCGCTTGGTCGTCAGATTGTCGTAGGAGACAGGTTCAGACATGGCCATGGTCAGGAGGTCCACCGCCGCCGCATAGAGCAGGGGAGAACCATCCTCTGATACCTTGAGTATGGTCTCAACGGCATCCAGGCTCATGTTGAGCTCTTGTTGGGCCAGCAAAGCGCTGGCCTTGCCGGCCAGGTTCCCCTCCTGGCCTGAGACGGTCCGTGCGTTATCGAAGAACTCCCCGAGTTCGGATAACGCCTCCGCCATAGCATCATCGTTTATAAAGAGGTTCTCGTTCCTCCTGCGTTCGGCGTCACTCGCTTTCTGCGTCGCTTCTTCGTCCACAACACTGAAATCGCGGGAGGATATCACCGTCTCGGTGCTCGGCTTCCCCGCTTCGAAACGCGTTACCCGCGGCACGTACTCCAGGATGAGCATGGCGAGAATGACTGCGAGGAGAGCGAGGGATATCAGAAGAGCCCTTTTCTCCCCACTGTGGGGGATGAGGGACCTGTACCAGGGTATATGCCCTTTTGAACCTTCTCTATCGCCCATTTTTATTATCTTCTTGATTATACAACACAGTATACAAGAGTGGCTGATATGAGTTGAGCTCCGTGCCGGCCCAGGGCTGTTGCACCCTTCCCAGGGGATTTTTACCCCTGGGTCGGAACGCCCCCAGCAGCTCAGTCCCTGTCATCTCGCCCGCGATCGTTGCGGGAATCGTCATAAAGTCGGTAGGCTCTCACTATTTCCTGTACGATCTTGTGCCGTACCACGTCCCTTTCATCCATGTACACGAACTCTATGCCGCCGATGTTGGTGAGGATCTCCCTTACTACGTTCATCCCGGATTTCTGCCCGCCCGGAAGGTCGGTCTGTGTGATATCGCCGGTTACAACCGCCTTGGAACCGAACCCGAGCCGGGTTAAGAACATCTTCATCTGCTCCGGCGAGGTGTTCTGGGCTTCGTCCAACACTATGAAAGAGTCGTTCAAAGTGCGGCCGCGCATGAATGCGAGCGGCGCGACCTCGATGATCCCCTGCTCCATATACCTGGAGAATCTCTCCACCTCGATCATCTCGTACAGGCAATCGTAGAGCGGCCTCAGGTACGGGTCAATTTTCTGGTATAGGTCCCCCGGCAAGAACCCCAGCTTCTCTCCCGCCTCCACCGCCGGGCGGGTTAGTATGATCCTTCCTACCTCCTTGGACAGGAGGGCCTTCACTGCCATGGCCATGGCCAGATAGGTCTTTCCCGTGCCCGCTGGCCCGATAGAGAAGACGATGGTATTGCAGCGTATTGCCTCCACATAACGTTTCTGGTTGGGGGTCTTGGGCCGTATCACCTTACCGCGCCGGGAGATCAGTACGTCCGTGAACACCTGCGTGGGATTCAGTTCGCCTTCCTCCATGATCATTTCGATGGCTTTCTCCACGCTCTCCGGGGCGAGCGCCATCCCCGAGCTCAGGAGCTCGAGCAGCTCCTCGAAGAGACGACCGATGGTCTCCAATTCGCCCTCGTTACCGCGTATGGTGATCTCGTTTCCCCTCACCAGTATGGAACTCTTGAACGCTTTTTCCACTATCTTCAAGAGCTCGTCACGCTCGCCCAACAGGCTGACCATCGGCTGGCTCCCGGGCACCAGTATCTTGAGTTCTTTACGCTTCGAGTCTTGCGTTTTCACCACTCCTATCTCTGAACCTTGTAGATATCTCCCCCATGGAACCTAGCCCGGCGGCCAGCGCATCCTCCTTCCTCCCAGGACATGGAAATGGAGGTGTAGCACTATCTGCTCCGCCGCCCTTCCGACGTTGGTCAGGATGCGCATCCCGCTGGCAGCTATTTTCTCTTTTTCGGCGACCGCCTTGATGACCTCGAACAAATGAGAGAGCAGTTCGGCGTCCTCGGAGGTCAGGTCCAGGGCGGATACGATATGTTGCCTCGGAACCACCAGGAAATGCACGGGAGCCTGCGGGTTAATATCGCGAAAGGCTATCACCTGCTCATCGGAATAAAGTATATCCGCCTCCAGCTCCTCGCCTGCTATCCTGCAGAAAATGCACTCCTCCATATCCTGCCTCCCTCGTTGCTCCCCATGCAAGAGGTCGCCAGCCGCGCGTCTCACGACTCGCGCACCACCGCTTCCAAGTATGCCCGCCCGCCATGCACGCCGCATATCTCGGCCGTGAGTATCCGTCCCGGTTCCGTTCCGACAGGAGGATCGTAGACTATCCCCTTGATGTAGTCCTCGGTGGTCCCCATGGCCGCAGCGGATCCGTTGTTCTCCACCAGCCTTTCCACCAGCAGATCGCGCAACTCTCCCTTGCGTTCCTCAATGTACCCTAAACGTAACTCCTCCGCCAGCGTGCGTATCCGCTCAGATCTACGCTCCATCTCCCCGGGAGCGACGGTATCGGTCCTGCCCCACGCTCTCGTGCCCGGGCGTCTCGAGAAGCGGAACACGTGGATGCGCGCCGGCCGTGTCTCTTCGAGGACTTCAACGGTTCGCCGGAACGCCGCTTCGCTTTCCCCCGGGTACCCTACGATCACCTCGGTGGTCAGGGCTGCACGCGGCCAGGTGGCACGCAATGCACCGGCGACCGCCGTGAAATCTCCGGGGCGGTATCCCCGTCCCATATCACGCAGGACGGCCTCATCACCGCTCTGCAGCGGGAGATGCAGGTGCGGGCAGACACGGCCGCAAGCCGCCCATCCTTCCAGCCATTCCATGCGCAGGTCCTCGAGTTCGATGGAACTCAACCTGACCCTGAAACCCTCTCCTGCGGACAGCACCTCATGCACCAGGTACGCGAGTTCTCTACCCGGGCCCTGGCTGTATCTTCCCAGATTGATGCCGCACAGGACCAGTTCGCTGATCCCCGTGCCGAGATATCTCGCCGCCTCCCCCATGATCTCCTCCACCGCTCGCGACCTCTCCTTGCCCCTTGCAAGGGGGACGATGCAATAGGAGCAGCCACGCTCGCATCCGTCCTGCACCTTGATAAAAGCGCGTGTTCGCCTCGGCTCATGCGTCGTGCTCCCCTTCGCGCACCCTGGGAGTAAGGAAGTGATCTCGCGCAACCAGTCGTCCTTGCGTGCTTTCGGTAATACGCGCACCACTCCCGGAAGGGCAGCCAGGTCGCCGGGGCTCACATCCGCATAGCAACCCGCGACCACGATAGCCCCGGCCCCACGCTTTTCTAGCCAGCGGACGAGCTTGCGGCACTTGCGGTCACTCTCGGCCGTTACCGTGCAGGTGTTGACCACGCACAGGTCGGCGGCGGCCGGCTCGCAAACGATGCCGTGGCCGGCCTTCAACAAGCCTGCCCTCAACTCATCGCTCTCTGCCTGGTTTACCTTGCAGCCTATGGTGAACACCGCCACATCAGCCATACCAGACCTCACAACATACCGTAATGGCACCTGACGGCGGCCAGGAGCACCAGGCCCGCAGTCTCCGTCCGCAACAAGGTGCTGCCCAGCGTCACTGGCCGGATTCCAGACCCGACCAGTTCCTCTCGCTCCTCATCGCAGAAGCCGCCCTCTGGTCCTATCATCAATCCCAACTCGTCGGGTAGAGGTCCATCCAATACCACGGAAGGCTTTACGCCTCCCGCCTCGTCCGCAAAGATGGCGCTCTTCATGGCTGCCAACTCGCGCAGCGCATCGTCCCAGCTCCGCGCCTTTCTCACTTCTGGGAGGAAGGGACGTCCCGCTACTCGCGATGATTCCAGCGCGATCTTGCGCCACCTGTCCACCCGCTTCTCAAGCGCGGAGTCCAGTACGCGAGACCTCGTACACGCGAAAGGGGCCACCACAGCCGCCCCCAGTTCCACGCTCCACTGCACAACGGAGTCCATTTTCGTTCCCTGCGGAAGCGCCTGGAACAGGCACAGTCTCGGCCGCTCCTCCTGCACGCGACAAGACCCCTCAACCATTACCACCGTATGTGCGGAAGTGATCTCGAGTAAGATGCCGTGCCCGATGTTGCCTTTACCATCCAGCAGCTGCACAGCCTGTCCCGTACGCATCCTGAGCACGCGGCTGATATGGTGATGTTCCGCACCAACCAGGGTCAACCGCCCTTTCAGGGATGCAGTGGGGGAGACATAGAACCTGGCCGTGGTCAAGGTTGAGGCCTCATCGCCTTGCGCAGGCGCTCTACGATTCCGGGCTCCTCTTTCTTGAGAGTCTCGATGCGCTGGTACTCCTTCAGCAGACGTTTCTGTTCCGCATTGAGCTTGCGCGGCACCTGCACCTCAAGGGTGAGGTAGAGGTCTCCGACGGAACGCGAGTGAACGCGCGGCATCCCTTTCCCGCGCAGCTTGAACAGTTCCCCCGGCTGGCTGCCGGCCGGTATGCGCAGTTTCTCTTCCCCGTTAAGGGTCGGTATATCGATATCGGTGCCTAGCGCCGCCTCGGATATGTCTATCTTTACCATGGCGTGGAGATCGCTGCCGTGGCGGGTGAACGTCTCGTGTTCTCGCACGCTTATCTCCACGTAGAGGTCTCCCGCTGGTCCTCCCGCATTGCCAGCCTCCCCCCTGCCGGCCAGGCGTATGCGGTCCCCATCGGCGACACCGGCCGGTATGTCGACCTCCAGCTTGTGCAGGCGTTGCTTCACTCCCCTCCCATCGCATGCAGGGCATGGGTGTGTGTTTATCTCACCCGCGCCGCCGCAGCGGCGGCAGGAGGTGGTAGAGGTGAATGTCCCGAAGGAGCTGCGACGGCTGTGCATAGTCTTTCCTTGGCCACCACATTCCGGGCATAGATCGTGGCTGAAACCTTTCTTCAGCCCGCTGCCTTCGCAGTCTGCGCAGACCTCGTGCCCCGTCATGTCGATCTCTCTCATTACGCCCGCGTAAGCATCGAGTAGGGTCACCTCGATCACCGTGAGGAGGTCGCTTCCCCGTCGCGGCGCATGGGCCGAACCGGCTTGTCCACGCCCGAAGAAGAGGTTGAAGATATCCCCGATAGGCCCCGCAAAGCCGTCAAAACCCCGGTCGAACATGGATGAAGCTGCTCCCTCTTCTCCGAAGAGGTCGTACCTCCTCCTCTTCTCCGGGTCGCTCAATACCTCGTAGGCTTCGCTTATCTCTTTGAAGCGGCCTCCCGCGTCGCCTTCCTCCTCGCTGACGTCAGGATGGTGGCGGCGCGCCATCTGCCGGTATGCCCGCTTTATCTCTTCCTGGTCAGCCCCTCGGGGTACGCCCAGAATCCCGTAGTAATCCTTCATGGTCTCGTTAAATCACCCTTCTTACCCCTTGAGCATCTCCAGCGTACGGCTGAGGGATTTCGCGATGAAATCGACTGTCGGTATGACCCGGGCGTAGTCCATGCGCGTGGGGCCCAGCACGCTCACCGTACCGACCATCTCCTCGCCGATAGCATAGGGGGTGGTGACCAGGCTGAACGACTGCAGCTCCTTGTAGAGGTTCTCGTCCCCGATCCGCACCAGGAGCTCCTTGGAGCCCAGAGCCTCGCTGAGCATGTTGAGCAGGAAATACTGCTCCTCGAAATGCTCGAGCAGGTTCTCGATCCTTCTTACCCCCTCATCATCCAGATAGCGCAGCAGATGCAACGTCCCTCCCACGAAGACTTTCTCGTATTCCTCTTCGGAGAGGATGTCCCGGATAACGGAGGTCACCTTTGCGGCGAGCAGGGGCGACTTCAAGGTCCTCAACTCGCGATGGACCTTCAGGTCCGTCATCTCGTCCAAGCCCCTGCCCTGCAGGTTGCGGTTTAGGAAGGACTGGATCTCTTCGAGATCGACGACCTTGTCCATATCCTTGATATCGATGAGTTTCTTCTCGACCCTTCCCGTATCGGTGATGATCACCAACAGGATGATGTCCTCCGCCAGATCGACCAGGTCGACGTGTTTGATGGTGTTGCGGCGCAGGCGCGGTGCGATGACCATGGCAGCCGCACTGGTGAGTCGGGAAAGCAGCGTGCTGGTCTCCTGCAGCAGGTTCTCGAGTTCGCGCGTCTTGTGCGAGAAGAGGGTCAGGATTGCCTGTCTCTCCTCCTCTCGCAGGCGCGTACGCCCGCTGAGGCTGTCCACATAGAAACGGTAACCGAGGTCGGTGGGGACCCTGCCCGCCGAGGTATGTGGTTGGTAGAGGTAGCCCATACCCTCGAGCTTGCTCAGCTCGTTGCGGATGGTGGCGGGGCTGACGCCAAGGTTGAGGCTCTCCGCGAGCGACTTCGAACCGACAGGCGTCCCGGTCGTGATGTACTTGTACACCACCGTTTTCAGTATCTTCTGTTGTCTTTTATCCAGCATTTAGCACTCTCCTCCTTAGAGTGCTACCTTAACAATAACTTATCGGTTTGCACAACTGCCCGTCAAGCTGACAGGAGTGCCGCTATCAATGAATTGGAGACGAGCATGCCCCGGGTCGTCAGGCTGACGCGTCCCAACCTTCTCGCCAGCAACCCTCGAAACTCCAGGTCATCGAGATGATCGCCTCCCGCATCCAGGATATTCTCCGGCACCCCCCGGGAAGTCCTCAATCCCAGCATGATCGCTTCCTCGCGCTCGTCCGCCGCATCGAGCAGCTCCCACCCGTCCACCGCCATCTGGCTTTTCCCGAGCATGTTCACGTAGCCGAGGATGGAATCTGTGTTGTAGAAACGGCACCTTCCCAGCAGGGAATGGGCACCCGCACCCAACCCCAGGTATTCCTCCCGTTTCCAATATGCGAGGTTGTGCCGGCTATGATGCCCGGGGAGGCAGAAGTTCGATATCTCGTAGTGTTCGTAACCCTCTGTGCGCAGCTTCTCCACCGCCGCCATGTACTGGTCTGCAACCTCATCCTCGCAGGGGAGTGAAACCTCTCCCCTGCTGACAGCAAGTGACAACGGCGATCTGCCGGATAAGGTCAGGGCATAGATGCTCAAGTGTTGCGGGCCTGTTTCGAGTATCTCGTCCAGACATCTCTCCAGGGACGCCACGTCCATCCCGGGCAGGCCATACAAAAGATCAGCGGAAACGGAACGCACACCGCAACGCAGGGCATGCCTGACAGCCTCCCTGGCTGCGTCCCTATCGTGTGCCCTCCCCAACAGCCGGAGTGAGGGGTCGTGCAGCGATTGCACCCCTATGCTCATACGGTTCACGCCTCCCGCGCATGCGGCCGTAAAATCCTCGTAACTCCAGTTGGCAGGGTTTACTTCGACGGTCACCTCTGCGTCGCTATGCAGCACGAAACGCCCGGTCATCTTTCCCAGCAGTGCTGAGATCTCTGCGCCGCTCAGCGTGGACGGCGTGCCACCTCCCAGGTAGATGGAACTCAGGCGCCTCTTGTTTTCCTCCAACATGCAGGCCCACGCCTCCAGCTCTGCGTACAGTGCAAGCCTGTAAGCTGCCATATGACGCCGTGCGGCGACGCGCGAGTTGAAGTCGCAATAGGCGCAGCGTGACAGGCAGAAGGGCCAGTGCGCGTAGAGCCTCACTTCCCGGTCTCCTCCCTGGTCACCCTGAGGGCGGAGATGAACGCTTCCTGAGGTATCTCCACCTTTCCCACCATCTTCATCCGTTTCTTTCCCTCTTTCTGTTTCTGCAGCAGCTTCTTCTTCCGGGTCACGTCGCCGCCGTAGCACTTGGCCAGCACGTCCTTGCGTTTAGCCTTGATGGTCTCCCTGGCTACCACGCGTCCTCCGATAGCCGCCTGCACCGGCACGTCGAAGAGCTGGCGGGGTATGAGCTCGCGTAATCTCTGCGTTATACGCCTGCCGTAGTCGTAAGCGCGGCTCCTGTCCACGACGGAGGAGAATGCGTCTACGGGTTCGCCGTTGATCAGGATGTCCAGCTTTACCAGGTTGCCTGGCTGGAAGCCGGCGTGTTCGTAATCCAACGATGCGTAGCCCCGGCTGCGCGACTTCAGCTGGTCGTAGAAGTCAACCACGATCTCCGCCAGGGGCAGGCGGCAGCGTATCTCCACCCTGCGTCCCGACAGATAGACCATATCCTGGAATATCCCCCGTCTTTCCTTTACCAGTTCCAGCATGCCGCCCATGTAGTCGGGTGGCACCAGGATGGTGGCCTGGACGTAGGGCTCACGTACCTCTGCTACCGTCCCCATGTCAGGCATGTCGGAGGGATTGCGGACGTAGCCCGTATCCCCTCCCCGCTCCTCGATCTCGTAAACGACGTTGGGGGCGGTTATCACCAGGCTCAGCCCGTATTCCCTCTCCAGGCGCTCCTGCACGATCTCCATGTGCAGGAGCCCGAGGAAACCGCACCGGAAACCGAATCCCAATGCCTTCGAGGTCTCCTTGGCGAAGGTGAGGGAGGCATCGTTGAGTTTTAACCTGTCCAGGGCGTCGTTGAGGTCCGTGAAGTCATCGGAATCAACCGGATAGATTCCCGCAAAAACCATGGGTTTCGGTTCCTGGTATCCGGGCAACGGTTCAGCGGCGGCATCCTCCTTGCTGGTCACCGTATCCCCTACCTTGATCCTGGTGACTTCCTTGATGCCGGTGATGATATACCCGACCTCTCCCGCCTCCAGCCTGTCGCAGGAGATCATGTCCGGTGAGAAGTAGCCCACCTCGTCGATCTCTGCCGCGGTTCCCGTAGCCATGAAACGGGCTCTCATCCCTGTGGTAACCACGCCCTCGATGACCCGCACGAAGGCGACAACCCCACGGTATAGATCGTAGATCGAATCGAACACCAGGGCTCTCAGGGGCAGTCCGCTTTCGCCCTCCGGGGGTGGTACGCGCCTGATGACCTCCTGGAGCAGCCCCTCCACCCCTTCCCCGGTCTTCGCCGATACCGCCAATACTTCCGTAGGGTCGACGCCCAGCAGGTCTGATATCTCCATGGCGGTATCCTCGTAATCGGCGGAAGGCAGGTCGATCTTGTTGACCACGGGGATGACGGTCAAGCCCGCTTCCACGGCCATGTAAGCGTTTCCCACCGTCTGGGCCTCCACGCCCTGCGAGGCGTCCACGAGCAGAACGGCGCCCTCGCAGGCCGCCAGGCTGCGGGAGACCTCGTATGAGAAATCGACGTGTCCAGGCGTATCGATGAGGTTGAGTCGGTATTCCTCCTCCCCGCCGGGCGAGTACTGCATGCGCACGGCCTGGGCCTTGATGGTGATCCCCCTCTCCCGCTCCAGTTCCATGCGGTCGAGGTACTGGTCGGCCATCTTCTGCCAGGGTACGCTATGCGTGATCTCGAGGAACCTGTCGGCCAGGGTGGACTTGCCGTGATCGATATGCGCTATTATGCAGAAGTTCCTTATATTGTTTCTCTCCATACTTATACACCTCGGTCATTATCGCATATTATCGCTCAGGACTTACCCTCGCCATTCCGATATGCTACAATTTGCCCTGTTTGAGGAAAGGAGGAGGAGGCATTTGCCCAACATCAAGCAGCAGGAGAAGCGCATGCGTCAAGCGGAGAAAAGGCGTGTGCGCAACAAGTCGCGCAAGTCGGAGATAAAGACTTACGTCAAGCGTTTTGAGACCGCATTACAGCGCGGCGACCGCGAAGAAAGCGAGATCTACCTCGATAAGGCCATACAGGCGCTGGACAGGGCGGCAAGTGACGGTATCATCCACAAGAACAACGCCGCCAACCGCAAGTCCCGCCTGATGCACAAGTACAATCAGGCCCTCTTACCATCACCATAGGGTCAGGCCTCAACGGGGTGACCGAGAATAGGTGAATTCGTAGGTTCAAGCCTTGGGGTCAGCCCTCCACATTCCACATGTATCTTTGAACGCTATCGATTGAGCAGGTGCTTTTTTTGTTTATGTGGAATGTGGAGGGCTGACCCCCGGCTTGTCAAAAAGCCTAGCATATTATTCCCGGTCACCCCGTTGAGGCCTGACCCCAAAGCGTTGCTTGAATTTTCAATAGCCTTGATATGCGTTTCTTCTGTGCTGGAAAGTTAAAGTTTTGAGGCCTGACCCCAAGGTGTTGCTTTTCCCCAAGGCATTCAGCGCAGCCGGGCTCCCAGCCGCTCTGACAGGGACTTTATGATGTCCTCGCAGGCGCAATGCACCTCTTCGTCCCTGAGCGTGCGATCAAGGGCATAGAAGGACAGGCTGAAGGCCAGGCTCTTTTCCGCCTCCCCCAGCTGTTCCCCACGGTAGAGGTCGAAGAGACGGACCTCGCGCAGGAGTTCTCCCCCTGCTTCGCGTATGGCCATTTCCACCTGCAGGGAGTCCACGTCCTCTCCTACCACTACTGCCAGGTCCATCTGGATGGAAGGAAAACGCGGTATCTCCTCGTAGGGGGCAAGCGTCCGGGCGGCGTTCGCCAAAGGCTCCATATCGAGTTCCAGCACTGCGGTGTTCTCCGGCAAGTCGGCCTCTGCAGCGATGCGGGGATGGATCAGCCCAATATAACCAGCATCCAGCCCACCGATTTTAACTGTGCAGGACTGTGAGGGGTGCAGGAATGGCAGCCTCTCCCGCCGTAGAGACCAACCAGAGAAGTGCAGTGCTGATGCAAGCCCCTCCAGTATTCCCTTGGCCGTGAAGAAATCGCTTTCCTCCGCTTCCCGGTCCCATTGCTTCGGGAGCCACTTGCCGGCCAGCGCGCACCCCAGCCTCACCGGCTCCGCGGGCAGCTTTTCTCCTGCGCGGGGCAGGAAAACCCTTCCTATCTCAAACAGGTGTACGTCCATCACTCGCCGGTTGAGGTTAAAACTGACCGCTTCCAAGAGGCCGGGAAGGAGGGACGGCCGCAATAGCGACGTCTCCTCGCTGATGGGGTTGCTGAGGGTGACCCGAGCGGCGGGCAGGCTTTCCCTCTCGGGGTCCAGGATATCCAGCCAGCGCGGGGATATAAAGGCCAGGGATATAGCCTCCCGCAATCCCATTCCTACCATGATGCGGGCTATCTCGCGGCGCGCTCTCTGTTCGGACGTCAGTGAACCTATGTTGTGCGATGACTGCGGCAGCGTGGGGGGGATGCGGCCGTAACCGTAGAGGCGGGCCACCTCCTCCACCAGGTCGATCTCCCTCACCAGGTCGGGACGAAAGGTGGGCACCTGGACCGCTATGGTCGCGTCTTTTCCGTCTTCATCTGTCTCGAGCACCTCGAGTTCGATGGAACGCAGCAGTTCAGCGACCTTGTCGCTCTGCAAAGATATGCCGATGAGCCTGGCAGCACGATCCACCCTGAGCTTCAAGTGCAAGGGTTCGATCACCCGGGCGCGCGCGTCTACGGCGCCAGGTCTCACCACGCCCCCCGCCAACTCGTGCATCAGAAAAGCCGCGCGGTCCGCGGCGTGGACGCATCCGCCGGGATCGACGCCCCTCTCGAAACGGTAGGATGCCTCGGAAGGTAGGTCCTGCACCCTGGCTGTACGCATGATGTTGGCGGGGTCAAAATGAGCGGATTCCAGGAGCACCTTGGTGGTGCCATCGCCGACCTCGGTATGCTCGCCTCCCATCACCCCAGCCAGGGCGATAGGCCCCGATGGGTCGCATATGAGCAGGTCCTCGGGGGTGAGTGTCCTCTCGATCCCGTCCAGGGTGGTCATACTCTCTCCGGTGAGAGCTCTCCTTACCATGATGTGCCCGTCCCTGACCAGGCTGTGATCGAAGGCGTGCAGGGGTTGACCGAGCTCCAGCATGACGTAGTTGGTAACGTCAACCACGTTGCTGATGGGGCGCACCCCCGCGGCCTGCAGCCTCCGTCGCATCCACCAGGGAGAGGTGTGTATGCTCAAACCGTCTATGACCCTCGCCGCATAGCGGGAGCAGAGGTCGCCATCGATTATCTCCACGCGTACTTCTTCTTCAGCCCTTACTCCCTCTTCCCGCAATCCAAAACTCGGCCTCTTCAGTATCTGGCCGGTGAGGGCGGCTACTTCCCGCGCCACCCCCAGCATGCAGAGGCAGTCGGGACGATTGGGGGTGATCTCCAAGTCCAGTACGATGTCGCACATGCTCAACGCCTCATCCAGTCGCTCCCCCGCCAGCGCCCCTTCCTCCAGGAGCATGATCCCCGCCGCTTCCTCGGAGATGCCCAGCTCCTTCTCGGAGAGCAGCATGCCCCGTGAGGCGACCCCGCGGATAACAGCCTTGGAGATGACGGTGCCGTCCGGCAACCTGGTCCCCGGCAGGGCAACGGGCGACGCGATCCCCACACGAACGTTGGGGGCTCCGCACACGATATCGGCGACCTCACCGCCCAGGTCCACCCGGCACACGGTGAGCCTATCCGCCTGGGGATGGGGATTCACTTCCAGTACCCGTCCCACGATGAAACCCTCGAACTCGCCCCCCAGTGATTCGATAGCATCAACCGCCGTCCCGGAATCGGTTAGCAGCTCAGCCAGTTCCTGGGGGCTCGTCACCAGATCGACGTATTCCGCTAACCATTGCAATGAAACGCGCATGTCTATCGCTCCCTAATATTGCCTGAGCAGGCGCAGGTCGTTGTCGAAGAAGTACCTGATATCCGGCACCCCGTACCTGAGCAAGGCTATGCGCTCCACCCCCATACCGAAGGCGAAGCCGCTTATCTCTTCGGGATCGTATCCGACGTAACCGAAAACGTTGGGGTCGACCATGCCCGCACCCAGTATCTCCAACCACCCCGTGCCCTTACAGACCCTGCAACCTTTTCCGTCGCATATGTTGCAGGATACGTCGACCTCAGCACTGGGCTCCGTGAAGGGGAAGAAATGGGGCCGGAACCTCACGCGTCTTTCGGCGCCGAACATCCGCTTGGCAAAGTGTTCCAGGGTCCCTTTAAGGTCTCCCAGGGAAATAGCCTCATCTACCGCCAGGCCCTCCACCTGGTGAAACATGGGAGAATGGGTAGCATCGGGAACATCGCGCCGGAACGCCTTTCCGGGTGCGATAACATATAAAGGTGGGGGCGTCGTTTCCATCACCCTTATCTGAACCGGGGAGGTATGGGTGCGCAGAAGTACGTCGCCTTGATCGTGGCCGGGGATACCTAAGTAGAAGGTGTCCGACGGCGACTTCGAAGGATGCCAATCCGGTGTGTTGAGCGCCTCGAAGTTGTAATAGTCGAGCTCGACCTCCGGGCCTTCCACGACCCGATAGCCCATGCCGATGAAGATATCCTCTATCTCCTCTATGATCCTCGAGAGCAGGTGCCGTGTCCCATGTGGTATAAGCCTCCCGGGCAGAAAGACATCGACCTGCTCCTTCGCAAGCGTCTTCTCCATCTCCCGCTGCCGCAGCGTGCGTCCTCTCTCCTCCAGGGAACTCTCCAGCCAGCCCTTCAGGTAGTTGCCCAGCCGTCCCACCCTCCGGCGTTCCTGCGGAGAAAGCTCCTTGATCCCCTGCAGCAGCGATGAGAGCTTGCTCTTGCGGCCCAGGAAAGTTACGCGTATATCCTCCAGAGCTGCAGAGTCCCC
This sequence comes from uncultured Actinomycetota bacterium, assembly GCA_964354675.1. Lineage (GTDB taxonomy): Bacteria > Actinomycetota > Geothermincolia > Geothermincolales > RBG-13-55-18 > SURF-21. The sequence continues at coordinate 25,523 of CAYHAT010000002.1, forward strand.
TGCTTTATTCAGTGCGGCGCAGGCCTCATCATATATACCGCTCAACTCGGGGTCGGCAGCGATCTCGTCCAGGAGCTCATCAACGGACATCTAGTCATCTCCCCCCTCACTCACACCCGCACTTCGCCGCCTCTCGACCTCATATAGGAGGACCGCAGCCGCGGCGGAAACGTTCAGGGATTCAGCCTTACCCAGGATGGGTACATGCACCAGGCCGTCCGCCAAGGCTGCTTCTTCTGACGGTATGCCCCAGGCTTCATTGCCCATCACCAGCGCCAGCCTCTGCGGCCATTCCGCCTCCCACATGCCGGTCCCGGAATGTGCATCGGCCGCGAAAACCGCGAACCCGGCTTCCTTCAGGGCTCGAACCGTAGTCGATATATCTTCCCCGACGGCCAAGGGTATGTGGAAGAGCGATCCGGCGGTGCTGCGTACCGTCTTAGGGTTGTAGAGGTCGGCGCTCTCCGCGCACACGATCATTCCTCCCACGCCGGCGGCATCAGCAATCCTCACCATATTTCCCAGGTTGCCGGGGTCCCTCACCCGGTTTGCGACCAGGACGGTAGCGGGTCCTGTGCTCAGTATTTCATCCAACCCCAGGTGCACCAGGGGCGATACTGCGATCACCCCTTGCGGTGTGACTGTGGCTGCTAGACTTGCAATGACTTCGTCGCTGACTGAGAAGCAGAGTACCGACCGCTCACGGATCACGTCCGCGTATGCTTCCATGGCCTCGATGCCTCTGTCGTTACATATGAGGCACTCCGGTATGTGCGTGGAGAGTAGAGCTTCCGCCACACATTGCACGCCTTCTACCAGGAATCTCCCTTCCCGGTAGCGGAAGTTCCTCTTACGCAAGCGGCGGTATCGCCTTATACGTTCGTTCTTCGGGCTTTCGATCACGCCCGACAGGCGAACCCCATCAGACCCTCGCCTCCTTTACCTCGGGCTCTTTCTCAAGGTGATCCTTCGCCTTTTGCACCAACTCCGAGAAGGAGGCGGGATCGGAAACGGCCATTTCGGCCAGCATCTTTCGGTTCACGTCCACTTCCGCCAGCTTAAGACCCTGGATAAACCTGCTGTAGGAAAGGCCGTTCTGCCTGGCGGCGGCGTTGATCCGCGCTATCCACAGACGCCTGAAGTCTCTCTTCTTGTTACGCCGGTCACGATACGCATATTGCAGTGAGTGCATGACCTGTTCGTTGGCGCTGCGATAAGACCTGCTGCGGGCGCCGCGGTAGCCCTTGGCCATGCGCAAGACTTTCTTCTTTCTCTTTTTCCTTGCCACAGAGTGTCTCGTTCTGGACATTTTCTCTCAGTCCTTTCCTGCTATGTATGAGCTGCGATGATCAGCCGGTATCGCTTTCTATCCCAGCCGCAATAGCTTTTTCACGCTGGCGGTGTCTTGCTCGGACACCTCGGTCTTCAAGCGGTATCCGCGCTTGCGGCGCGAGCTCTTTTTCGTCAGCAGATGGCTTCCGTAGGCTTTTCTCCGCCGTATCTTACCTCCGCCGGATATCTCAAACCTCTTCGCCGCTCCCCGGTGTGTCTTCATCTTTGGCATGCTTACCTCCGTCTTTTTTCGCCGTCACCAACGGCGACATGATCATCTGCATATTCCGGCCATCTAGCTTTGGCTGCGATTCTACGGTCCCGAGCTCGATGAGTTCCTCGGACAACTGTTCCAGGAGGTTCCTCCCCAACTCTGTATGGCTCATCTCCCTGCCCCGGAACATGATGGTCACTTTTACCTTGTAGCCGGAATTGAGGAACCTCTCTATATGCTTTTTCTTTGTCTCGTAGTCGTGCCTGTCGATCTTGGGGCGCAGCTTCATCTCTTTGTAGACGACGACGCTCTGTTTCTTGCGCGCCTCCTTCATCTTCACCGTCTGCTCGTATCTATACTTCCCGTAGTCCATGATCTTGCAGACCGGGGGCTGGGCTTGAGGCGCCACTTCCACCAGGTCCAGGTCCAATTCCTCGGCCATCGCCAGGGCTTCCTCGATTGGCTTTATACCGATCTGGTTGCCGTCCGGGCCCACGAGACGCACCTCTTTAACCCTGATCCCCTCATTCACGCGCGCGTTCTTGTCTATCTGGCATCCCTCCTTGTTAAAAAGAAACGGATAGCGGTGTCCCCCCGCTATCCACGGGCTCTTGCTCTCAAAGACCCTGTCAGCATCGTTACCGCAGGGTGAGAAGCGGAACCGCTTCTTCTTAGCTCATCATGTATTTTCAAGCATGAAGTATAGTGTATAGCCACGTTCCAGGCAACATCTCAGCCTGTCGCGGCCTCCCCCAGGTCATGCTCCTTCTCCGCCCGCGATGTCGTTCTGGGTCTATGGAATGGAAGGGTCATGCTGAAGGTGGTGCCCTTGCCCTTGGCGCTGTTCACCCACATCTCCCCACCATGGGCGGTCACTAACTGCTTGCTGATGGAAAGACCCAGCCCGGTGCCGCTCTGCTGCCGCGTTGAGGACGAGTCGACCTGGTAGAACTTGTCGAAGATCCTGGGGAGGTCCTGGACGGATATGCCGATGCCGTTGTCGGTGACCTTGATGAGGCAATCCTCACCCACGGAAATCGCCTTTATCCTTACCTCTCCGCCTTCGGGAGTGAACTTGATGGCATTGTGGATGAGGTTCATGAACACCTGCCCCAACCGCTCGTTATCACCCTCTACCAAGGGCAAGTCGCCCGGTATCTCCACGCGCAGGGAGATACCCTTCTCCTGTGCGAGATTGTCCAATTGCTGCACCACTCCCGCGATCACCTCGGAGAGTAACAAGGGTTCGTGACGCACTTCGATGATCCCCGCCTCTATCTTGGAGAGGTCGAGGAGGTCATCGATTAGCATGGTCAGCGACTCGGTCTGTTTCTGCACCACGTCCAGGTAATGGCGTTGTTTTTCGGTGACCGGACCGACCCTCTCCGCCGCAAGCAGGCGCACGAATCCCTTTATAGAGGTCAGAGGGGTCTTTAACTCGTGGGATACGATGGAGATGAAATCCGATTTCATGCGGTCCAACTCAATGAAATCGGTGATGTCGTGCAGCAGGATCACGGCCCCTCCTACCTTGCCGTCGACGTCCGTGAGAGGGACCCAGAATACCTGGAAGATGATGGGAGGTTCGCTACCCACGATCATCTCGCTCCTCAGGTTCTCCCCGTCCGAGAGCACTTTCTTCAAGGCATCACGATGCGGCATCTCTTTGAACTCGATATCGTAGCGCGACCTTTCCAGGATATCGCTCAGCGGCCGGTCGTAATCGTCGGCCTCTAGTTGCATAAGTCTTGAGATGAACGGGTTTGCCAGCACCAACTTCCCATCCTGGTCCAGCACCATAAGGCCGTCCGTGAGGCTGTTGATGATGGTCTCTATCTTGGTCTTGTCCTCGAGAATGGTCTGGTACAGAGTTGCTTTCTCCAGGGCCAGAGCCGCCTCGCTGGATAGGGTCAGGAGGAGACGAGCCGCATCGTCATCGAAGGTACCGCTCTCTTTGGAGAAGCAGCACAGCACCCCTATGACACTGGAGCTTGCGTAGAGCGGAACCGCGATCATCGACGTGTAACCTACTTTTCTAAGGTAGGTCGTGAAGCGCGGGTCCTCCTTGCTGTCCTTGAGGATAACGGGAAGCACCGCCGATGCCGAGATATACAGCGGGTTGTCCTCGGCCTCTTCGACCAGGAGCCTTATCTTGCCCTCATCCAGTCCACGGCTTGCTTTCACCCGCAATCGTTCCGGCGCCTCTAGAAGCGTGACCGCGACAGCATCACCGGGCACCAGTTCGCGGGCATTGTCGATGAGTATGGCCATCATCTCCTCCTCATCGAGGGTAGAAGCGAACTTGAGTGACACCGCATAGAGCGTGGATAATTCCCTGCGCTTAGTGTCAGCCTGGTCGTAAAGATAAGTCAGGGCTTGCTTCTCCCTTTCCTGTTCGCGCGCTTTGCTGATCACGAAAAACCCGCACAATGCGATGATAATGTATATAGGCATCGCCATAGCCATGCCCTTGAGGGTCTCGGGAGAAACCGTCTCATACGAGAGGGGCGCGAAATAGATGACGCAGGTCACCGCGGTGATCAGCATCGTCTCAATGAGTTCGAAGTATGCGGATGAGAAGATGATCACCGTCAGAAAGAGCAGAGAGATGCTGCTCTCGCTCCCCCCCGTCAGATAGACCATCACCGCGATAAGTGCGTCCGTCGCCAGCAGTAGGAAGAAGAAAGCCACCGGGTGATAACCCTCGTAGGGGAAGTAGCGATGCGCCAGAAAGATGACCACGGAGAGCACCACGAAGCCATAAAAAACGGGCGACTCACTGCGCTCCGAGTAAGGCAGCACGAACACCATGGTCGCGACGACGATGGTCAGCCAGAAAAGAGAGGCGATGAAGCGGGTGGAGGAGAGGAGCAGCCGTACTCCCCCACGTTGCTCGCTTCCTGCCGGTTTCCCCAGCGGGGCCGTCTTGCCTGTCCTCAAGTCTCTTCTCTTCAAACCTTCATACCATCCGTTCAATCCGTGCGGCGCCGGTCGAAAACGTAATTGCTCCCATCCTTGTTCTTGGCGAATTTCTTGAGCTCTGCGGCGATCTGCGCTACCTTGCCGGGATGGTCCAGTTTGCGGTAGGTGTTGTGCACGATAGCTATGCTGATGGTCATGATGGGGAACTCGTTTATCTTTCCCTGGCGATCGGTGCTGATGATGCATCCTTTTTCGCGGTCCTCGGGTTCGTAATGGGCCGGTATGCGCGCGTCGAACAGCCGGATGGTCTCCTGGGAGATCAGCGGCGCACACCCCATCTCCGTCACCACGATAAAGTCATCTCCCCCGATGTGACCTACGAAGTCATCCGAACCGCCGTACTTGTCCAGGGCTTCGAGGAGTACCTGGGTGGTCAGCTTGATGACCTCGCTGCCTGCGACGAATCCGTAACGGTCATTGTAGGCTTTGAAGTCATCGAGATCGACATAGCAGACGGCGAACCTGAGGCCGGCGCGTATACGGGATTCTATAGTCTCCTCTATAGCCCGGTTTCCCGGCAGCCCGGTCAGGGGGCTCGCCTCCCCGTCGCGGATGGAACGGCGCAGGTGCATACTGATCCTGGCCTCCAGCTCCAACGGGTCGAAGGGTTTGGTCAAGTAATCGTCCGCCCCAGTCTCCATGCCCTTTATCTTGTCCTCGAGCATCCCTTTGGCGGTCAATAGGATAATGGGTATATGGCTGGTGAGTACCTCACCGCGCAGGCGCAGGCATACCTCCAGGCCATCGAGGTCTGGCATCATCACGTCCAGCACGACTATATCCGGTCTCTCGCTCTCGCAGATCCGCAGCGCTTCCTTCCCGTCCCTGGCCTCGATGGGATTGTACTTGTCGTCACCCAGGGTCTCGACGATAAGTTCTCGGATATTGGGATCGTCGTCGACCACAAGGATCTTGTATTTCTTTTTGCTCTCACCAGGCCTTGCAGGCTCGCCCCTCAGTATATCGTCGAACAACTCGCCACCTCCGGCGCAGATCCCCACCCGTAGGCTACAAGCATGCTTCGGCCGCCAGTAGCCCATTATCTTGATATCGTCTCACCAAGGCTGCCACTTGATAAAAATGCAGCTCATTCACCTGTTAACGGGGTCACCTCCATAACGTTCAAGAATGCCCAGGAAGACCTCCACCACCTCCGGGTCGAACTGGTTCCCCGCGTTGCGGATCAGTTCCTCCGTCGCCATGCCCAGGGGGAGCGCACGACGATATGGCCGGTCGGAACGCATGGCCTCAAAAGCGTCTGCGACGGAGAGTATGCGCGCACAGAGCGGGATGCCTGAACCCTTCAGGCCCAGTGGATACCCCGTGCCGTCGAAACGCTCGTGGTGATGGAGGATGATAGGACGAGGACCTTGCAGAAAATCCACAGGCTCGATGATGCTGTCACCCAGCATGGGGTGGGTCTTGACGTGGCTGTATTCCTCGTCGGTCAGGTTTCCGGGCTTGTTCAGAACCCGGCCCGCGATGCCGATCTTTCCGATGTCATGCAGGGTGGCGGCGTACTTCAGTTTCTGCCTGTCTCTCTCCTCCAGGCGCATGGCGTCCGCTATCAACAGGGCGTACTCTGTTACTCGCTCGGAATGGCCGTGTGTATATGGGTCTTTCACTTCGATCGCCTTGGCAAGCGCTTTTACCGTAGAGAAATAGCTCCTCTCAATATCTTCGTAGAGGGCGGCGTTCTCGATGGCCATGGATGCCTGGGCGGCAATGGCACTTACCACCTCTATCTCCTCCCTCTCCAGGTCATCAGCCTCCCGGCAAGGATAGAAGAGGGTGAACACCCCGGTCAGCTCTTCCCTGGAGCTCAACGGGAATATGAAGATGAGGTCCACGCCGTGTTCGTACATGAGTTCGGCCGGGAGCAAGCAGCCCGCTTCTGCACATGGGAGCACCAGCGGAACGCCCTCTTCCAGTGTCCTTATTTGCGGTTGTTGCAGCTCACCTAAGAGGAAACCTGCTTTCCTCTCACCCTCCCATTGGCCGTCCTCGATGAAACCATAGTGCGCTGCAGGGATGAACTGCCCCTCCTCGTCCTCCTTGAGATAGATCGCGCACATGACCACGCCGCACAGGTCAACGGTCATCTGGACCACCTTCTCCAGGATCTCCTGCAGGTCGAGGGTGGAGTTGATGGCCCGCGTTATCTCCAGCAACGCAACCGTCTCCTTGATCTTGTGTTGCTCGCGCGCGTGCAGATAAGCGTTTTCCAAAGCGACTGCGAGGCGGCTTGCAAACCTGCCCGCCAGTTCGATCTCTTCGCAGGTGAAGCGCTTCCTGTCCGGGCCATCCGAGAGCAGCATCACAGCCGTGGTGCGTCCTCTGACCACCATGGGAAGCACGAGTACGGCATTGGCCCCTTTATCCTCCCTGAATGCTCTGAAACATGAGCCTTCGTTCTCGGGGCCCTCCCAATATGGGTCTCCCAGTTCGAGCAGCGCGAAGGCTGCGCTCCCTTGCAGCGCAAGAGCGGGTAGGTTGACGTTCTCGTTGGCCAGGTCTCCCGCAACGGGGACTAACCGCCGTTCTGCGTCTATGCTAAAGATGGTAGCCTCATCCATGCGCACCAGGTCCTTCAACCTGCCCAGTCCTACCTTGGTGAGGGTGGGCGGGTCTAAGGTGGCGGCTATGGTGTCGGGGAAGCGGTCGACTTCGCGCAGGTGTTGGGCCAGCCGCTCCCTTTTGTTGCCCTCGGCTTCCAGGTATAACTCGAAAAGCCTGGCTTGTGCCTGCAGCAGCGAACCGCTGAGGCGGCTCATCTCCTCCTTCTCGCTCATGCCGTTCAGATGCGCGTAGATGCTGTTTATCAAGGCTTGGCAAAGTCCGGCGGTCGTTTTCCAGGGGATCTCATGGTCGGAGAGGTGGTGTGCAGCCTTGTTCAACCCCACGTCATCAGAAGCAGCTCCTTCATCTCGCACATCGATGAAATCGAGCAGAGCCACGAGGAGCTGTCGCGGATCCACACCCAAGCTCTCAGCCCCCTCCACATCACCTGGGGTCATAGCCTCGAGGGCGCTGGACAATATGGACTCGCGTTCCTTTGCAAGCAGGTTATTTCCTGCCCCGCTGGCCATTTTTCGTTGTTCTCCCGCATCCTACAAAAGCTCCAACATCTCACTATGATTATCGGCACGGCCCGATAGTGGTCTTAACAACCAGGGATCGGCTGGAGAGAATATCGCCTGCCTCGATATGCTGGGGGTTCCCACACAGTCTGTCTGGTTTCCGCTTATTTGAGGCCAAACATACGTAAAGGGGGATAAGAGATAGGAGGAGGGCTGATGTCGATGGTCGGCGTACTTTTTCTGGAAGCCTGACTGTTACAGATAATCCTGCTTTGATTCCCTGCCCGATGCAAGTAAGTAGCCTTATAGATCTTACCATGTAACGGCCGAGGGAACTTCACCTGACTTCGTATCCATCCGCGAGCCCATACCGCCTGTCCAAGCCTCTGGTGATGAAATAGCTCCTGGGCCGATCCTCAAACTGGAGGTTCCTCCCGGCATTCTCAAAATCGAGCATGGAGTCCACAAGAGGAAGGGTTATCTTCGACGGGTATCTCGGGGAGCTACGAACATCGACCTTTCCCATATGAGGCGAGGGAAAATGCGCGTAGGGGAAGTCGTGGTAAAGAGACTCCGCGCAGGAGATCTCCAGCCTGATGCGATGGCCGGCAAGAAATACATTGGATACCGGCCATATCTCGATCAGATATTCATATATCTTTCCGGGCTCTAACTTCTCCTCCCTCAGATGAGGATGGAAGGGACGGTAGGGAAGCGAACGTTGCTCGTCTATCTCCCGGTGAGAGGCCTTGAGCCATCCCCTGGATAGTACCCTGAAGCCGCCATCCTCGTCCTCATCACAGAACCTTACGAGGTAACTGGTATCCTTGGCGCTGCACGATGCATAGAGCGCGAGCACGATGTGTCCGGTTATCTCTACGTCTGAGCGCAGGACAGGGCTCCTGTATACAAGTTGCGGCAGCCCCAGAAGACCCAGGGATAGCGGCCATGACAGATAAGAGAGGGCCTTATCCTCCTCTCCCGGCGGTTCTAGGCTAAGCCGGCCGATATTGCGCCAGCCTCCCTCCGGCCTCAGGTATAGGTCGTTGTACTTAGTGCGGGCAATCGGCCACTCCTGCTCCGACCGCCACCTGTTCTTCCCCATCACCCAGATGTTTACCGGAGGATTCTTGTCGATCCCGGTATCCATTCCCTTGAGCCAATAGTCATACCACCTCAACGACTCCAGGCGCCATGAACTGTAGGGGCGGAAGGGCACCTGCGGAGGACCCACGAGCATCCTCCTCGGCCCCTTTGCCTGACAGAAACCATCGAAGACGCCACGCAGGTGAAGTCCTACGGCGTATTCCCAACCGGATCCTATATAGGTGGGCACCTTGAGCTCACCCTCGCTCCAATACCCGGAACGCTCGTGCATCCATGCGTCATCATATTTATGCCTCTGGGCGATGAAGCTTATCACCAAGGATAAGAATGAAGCCCAGTTCATCCTCTTCTCTTCTCGCTTCAGGCCCTTTTGGAACACCAGGTGGTCCACTATCCAGAAGTATCCCATCAGAAAATCAAAGAGGCTCATCTTGCCGCCATGGTAACAACAGTCACGGTAAAGGTCATAGATGGGGTCATAGGCGAAGATGCATTTAAGATGAGGGGGGTTCTTTTTAGCGATGAGCAGCTGCACGATGCCGAAATAAGACATACCTATCATGCCCACGTTGCCGTTACACCAGGGCTGGCCGGCGATCCATTCCACCAACTCCGCTCCATCTTGTATCTCGCGATCGTCGAACAACGCGAATTCTCCTCCGGTGTGCCCGGATCCCCTGCAATCCGCGATCACATGCACATATCCACGGCTCACGAAGAACTCGATATCTCCGGCCTCATTGCACAGACTTGGGGAATCCGTTCCTTGCAGTTCTTTGGTGTAGTTGGACATGGCCAGCAGTGCCGGGAATTCACATTCCGCATCGGGATGATATATATCTATGGCTACCTGGAGTCCGTCGGACATGGGCACGTAGATGTTTCTCTCCACCACAACACCGTAAGCGGGTTCCGATAGCTCTGGCGATTTTGGAGGTTCGTTGTACGGGTATTGCGGGGCGGATCTGCACCTGAAATCAGCCGGCCTGGGCGGGAATCTCTTTACCCTTGAATATCCCATTATAGTTCCCCGATCTCATCTGGAAGCCTCTATTCGCCTGGTATCCTTATATGCCCTTCTCGCCTGCAGGATAATCCTTTATGGTTCTTCTCCGAGAAGTGTGGGTAGGAGTGTGAGAATGGTAGCTACCTTTG
>CAYHAT010000003.1:0-30229 GCA_964354675.1 uncultured Actinomycetota bacterium
CGGGACCTGCTTTATAAGCTCTTGCGAGCAGGTTGCGTGTTTGCGGGCGTGATCACCCGGCCTGACCGGCCGGCCGGAAGGGGCTTGCGCATCAATCCCACGCCGGTAAAGGCCCTCGCCGGTGAAGAAGGCTTGCAGGTCTCCCAGCCCACCGGCCCTAAGGATCCCGCTTTCCTGTCCATCATGGAGGAGCTGCGGCCGGGGCTGTTGCTGGTGTCGGATTACGGATACATACTGACCCGCACCATTCTCGAATATCCTCACAACGGATGCGTAAACGTCCACCCCTCGCTCCTGCCCCGCTACCGCGGCGCCGCGCCCATCCAGAGGGCGCTCATGGACGGGGCGTGCATTACCGGTGTCACGCTGATGGCGATGGACGAGGGCATGGACACCGGGGGGATCATAGCGCAGGAGGAGATCGGGGTCGGGGACAGGGACGATGCGCTTGCCCTGCGTAGCAGACTGGCTTCGTTGGGCGCCTGCATGGTCGTTGACATCGTCCCCCTCTACCTCTCCGGATCCGTCGTCGCCCGGCCCCAGGATGAAGAGTCAGCCACCTACGCCGATCCTATCCGCAAGCCCGACCTGCTCATCGACTGGACCCACATGGCGCTCAACCTCCACAACCAGGTGCGCGCCCTGAGCCCGCGGCCCGGTGCCTACACGGGTTTTCGCGGCAAGCGTGTGAAGATACTGCGCACCCTTCCCAGGGAGGATATCCAGCGAGACCAGCCGGGGATGCTTGAGGTCCTGGAGAAGGATGTCATCCTGGTAGGCACGGGAAAGGGTGCCTTACAGTTGGAGGAAATACAGCCGGAGGGCAAGAAGGCTATGAGCGCGGGCGAGTTCCTGCGCGGCTACCGCCTCCTTCCTGGCGAGAGCTTCGACGAGCCGCCCCCCTAGGAGACATGGTATTTTCTAGCGACCATAGATGCAGAGGGAAGCACCATCATGCCCGGCACCAGAGACATCGCCTACGACATCACCCGGAGGGTCAACAGCGAGGGGGGATATCTCAGCCTGCTGTTGCGCTACGGCATGCACCGGAGTGGGTTGGATCCCAGGGACCGCTCCTTGGTCGCCGAGTTGACCTATGGAGTGCAGAGGCATCGCAATAAGCTCGACAGCATGATAGCTGCCTTCTCCCGGAGGCCCCTCCCGGAGCTGGATCCGGAGGTGCTCGATGTGCTCAGGCTCGGGATGTACCAGCTCTCGGAGATGAGGATCCCGCAGCATGCCGCGGTCAACGAGACCGTGGACCTCGCAAAAAGGCGCCTGGGACCGGGCGCTGCGTCTTTTACCAACGCGGTCATGCGCAGCGCGTGCGGCGGTCTGGGAGGGCTTACGTGGCCTTCCAGAGAGGACCTGCCTGGATACCTGGAGACGGTCTGTTCCCACCCCGGGTGGCTGGTCGACTACCTTCTGAGCCTGCTGGGGCCCGAGGGGGCAGAGGCGTTGTGCAGCGCGGACAATGACATACCGCACCTCACCCTGCGGGTGAACACGGCAAGAACGGACGCGCCGGCGCTATTGCGTTCGATCGAGTCCTGCGACGGCAGGGGGAACCTCTCCCCCTGCCTTGAAGAGGCCTTGATAAACGTCGGCCTTCCCTACGACCGGCTGCTCGAATTCCTGGAGAAAGGATGCTGCGTCGTACAGGACGAGAGCTCGATGCTCGTCAGCCGCGCGGTCAGGCCGGAGGCAGAGGACACCATCATCGACGCCTGTGCGGCTCCCGGGGGCAAGGCAACACATCTCGCGCGTTTGGGCGGCGAGGAGTGCCGCGTTATCGCCGTGGACTGCAACGCGCGACGGCTCGATGCCTTGCGGATAGGCGTCGCGCGGCTCGGCCTCTCCAATATCGACATAAGGGAGGGGGACTCCACCCATCTCGAGGAATACGTGGAGAGCCCGGTCGACGCCGTCCTCGTCGATGCCCCCTGTTCCGGCCTGGGAACCCTGCAACGTAACCCGGAGCTGAAGTGGCGCAGGCATCCCAGCGACTTCTCATCTTTGGCGGATCTGCAGCTTGCCCTGCTCATGAGTTGTGGCGAAAAGGTCCGTGCGGGAGGCGTGATGGTATATTCCGTGTGCACATATACCCGCGAGGAGACCGTCGATGTCATCAACCGTTTTCTCGCTGCCCATGACGACTTCCGCCTCCAGGACCTGCGCGATTTCCTGCCGCCGTATCTGTCATCACGGGTCGCCCCGGAGGGGCATATGCAGCTGATGCTGCATATGGATCATATGGAAGGTATGTTTATAGCCCGCATGGAAAAAGCCTGAGAGAACATCGTATGTGCCAGGCCTACACATTCGGAAATGTGAAGGCGACTGGCACCGTCGCGCCGCCCTCCAGACGTACACGTGCCAGGCCTACACATTCGGAAATGTGAAGGCGACTGGCACCGTCGCGCCGAAGACGGCGCTGGCGCTTTCGCGCTGCAGACTGTCGGGCGTGGTTGAGCAGACGTTTCGGTGGCAGGGGTTTATTGTCACCACGGAGAAATATAATCAGTAACGTGATGCGGATCATGCGACTTGGAACGATCGGGGCGGTTACCGGTCGGAGTCATATTGTTCTCGGAAGATGTTTAGGAGGATGAAGGTGGAGAAACAGAAGGCTCTGGAGATGGCCTTGACGCAGATCGAACGCCAGTTCGGAAAGGGCTCGATCATGAAATTGGGCCAAGACGACCACCGGTTTCATATCGCCGCCATTCCCACGGGCGCCCTCTCCCTCGATCTGGCCCTCGGCATAGGAGGGGTGCCGCGGGGGAGGGTGGTGGAGATATTCGGACCGGAGGCCTCGGGGAAGACAACATTGGCCTTGCACATCATAGCGGAAGCTCAGAAGACCGGGGGCATAGCGGCATTCATCGACGCCGAACATGCGCTGGACCCCTACTACGCCAAGGCACTGGGGGCGGACGTCGACGAGCTGCTCATCTCGCAGCCCGACACCGGCGAGCAGGCCTTGGAGATAGCCGAGATGCTGGTGCGGAGCGGAGCACTGGACGTGGTGGTCATCGACTCCGTCGCCGCATTGGTGCCGCGCCTGGAGATCGAGGGAGAGATGGGCGACGTCCACGTAGGACTGCAGGCGAGGCTGATGTCTCAGGCCCTGCGCAAGCTGGCGGGGTCCATCAACAAGTCGAACACAACGGCTATCTTCATAAACCAGCTGCGGGAGAAGATAGGGGTTATGTTCGGGAGCCCAGAAACCACTCCCGGAGGGAGAGCGCTGAAATTCTACTCCTCCGTTCGCCTGGACATCAGGAAAATCGAGAGCATCAAGCAGGGGGCCGAGATAGTCGGCAACCAGGTACGCGTGAAGGTGGTCAAGAACAAGATGGCCCCTCCCTTCAGGAAGGCGGAATTCGATATCATGTACGGGAAGGGGATATCGAGCGAGGGCAACATCCTGGACCTCGCGGTTGAGAACAGCCTGGTTAAGAAGAGCGGCGCCTGGTATACATATGGCGAGGACCAGATCGGCCAGGGGAGAGAGAACGCTAAACAATACCTCATCGAGAACCCGGGGTTGATGACCACGCTCGACCGGGAACTGAGGGAGATACTCGAGATGCCCTCAGCCCAGGCCACGATCCTCTCAGTCGAAAGCGAGCCCGAGGAGGCCGGCAACGGAAAGGCTGGATAGGAGCAGCGGCAAGCGGGCTATCGGTAGAGCCCTGTGGCTTCTTTCTCTGCGTTCTCGCAGCCGCCTGGAGGTCTTTTCCGACTTGCGCAACAAGGGCTTCTCAATGCAAGTGGTCGAGGAGGTTGTTGAGAAGCTCGAGGAGAAAGGCTTGCTCGAGGATGTCTGTCTTGCCCAGGACATGGTCACGGGCGGCCAGAGAGCGAACAAGAGCCGCTCGAGGATCTATGCAGACCTGCGCAAGCGCGGTATAGACAGAGACATCGCCGAGGAGAGCCTGCAAAGCTACTTCGACCCCGAAAAGGAACGCGAGGCTGCCGCACGCCTGCTGCAGAAGAGTCTATACACCTCATCCTCGCCTCCTACGGAAGCTGACATCGAAAGGGCAGCCAGGAGGCTTTCCGGGAGAGGTTTTTCCCATTCCGCGGTGTCGAGCGCCCTCGCTGGCATAAAGCGCGATGCGGGCGTATGAGGAGACTTTGCATTTCTTGACACTAATAGTCAGCTCTCATAGAATTGAGTCAGGCTTAAGGCCATTGATCGATATCCAAGCGGTTTTACGCTTTATGGATATACCGTAGGAGGCAGCAGGAACGTTATAAAGGTCCTTACGGTAAATCTAAACAGTTGATTTATGCCTTATGCCGAGATAGAGCTCGGCTTTTTTGTGTTGTGTATCGGGGTCTCGACCCCGGGTTTATATAGATGAAGGGAGGAATGGGAATGCTAGTGGCGATAATCATCGGGATAGCGACCTTGGCGATCGGTTTGATAGCAGGATTCCTGGCACGTAAGTATATGGCGGAGGCAAAGATCTCCTCCGCGGAAGAAGAGTCAAGACGGATATTGCAGGACGCGGAGAGGACTTCTGAGGGGAAAAAGCGTGAAGCTCTACTTGAGGCTAAGGATGAGATATTCGCTATGCGCAATGATGCGGACCGGGACATCAAGAACCGCCGCAACGAGCTGCAGCGTTTCGAGCGCCGGCTGCAGCAGAGGGAAGAGCAGATAGATAACCGCTCGGATAACTTCGAGAAAAGGGAAAAGTCGCTCACGTCAAAGGAAAACGAGATCCAAACACTACGCTCCGAGGCCCAAAAGACACTATCGGAGCAGAAGGAGCGCATCGAGCGTATAGCGGGACTTTCTAAGGATGAAGCAAAGCAGCTCCTCTTGCAGCAGGTGGAAGAGGAGACTAAGAGAGAGGCGGCCCAGGTCATCAAGAAGATCGAGGGACGCCTGCGCGACGAAGCGGAGAAGAAGGCGAAGAACATCATCGCCAATGCCATCCAGAGGTGCGCTTCGGACCACGTTGCCGAGACCACGGTATCCGTCGTCCCGCTGCCAAGCGATGAGATGAAGGGGAGGATCATCGGCAGAGAAGGACGCAACATCCGTACTTTCGAGACCTTGACCGGTATCAACCTGATCATCGACGACACCCCCGAGGCGGTCATACTCTCCAGCTTCGATCCGGTGAGGCGCGAGGTCGCCAGGCTCACGTTGGAGAGGCTGATCACTGACGGACGCATCCAGCCTGCGCGCATAGAGGAGATGTACGAGAAATCAAAGGCAGAGGTGGACGCGGAGATCAAGGAGATCGGCGAACAGTCCGTGTTCGACGTGGGACTTCACGGCGTCAACCACGAGCTGATGAAGGTGCTGGGGCGGTTGAAATACCGCACCAGCTACGGCCAGAACGTCCTCAAACACTCCATAGAGGTCGCGCACCTGTCGGGCCTTATGGCAGCCGAACTGGGGACGGACATCAAGCTCGCCAAAAGGGCGGGGCTGCTTCATGACATCGGCAAGGCCATCGACCACGAGGTCGAGGGCTCCCATGCCATAATCGGGGCGGAACTGGCCAAGCGCCTCAAGGAGGGAGACCCGGTCATACACGCCATAGCGGCACACCACGAGGAGACCGAGGCCCAATCCATAGAGGCGGTATTGGTACAGGCGGCTGACGCCATCAGCGCCGCCAGGCCGGGAGCCCGGCGGGAGACCCTTGAGAGCTACATCAAGCGACTGGAGAAGCTGGAGACCATCGCAGATTCCTTCGAGGGCGTAGACGGATCATATGCCCTCCAGGCCGGACGGGAGATCAGGGTCATGGTGAAATCGGACGTCATAGACGACCTCGGTTGCATTACCCTGTCCAGGGAGATCGCCAGGCAGATAGAGGACGAGCTCGAATACCCAGGCCAGATAAAGATCACTGTAGTCAGGGAGAAGCGCGTCGTGGACTACGCAAAATAAACGACTGTACCGGTAAGGAGCGGGCCTCACGCCCGCTCCTTTTAATTCCCATGTGACCGTAAGGCCTGTGTGACATGCCACAGGCATGACCACGCAACGGCTGCCTTGGGGGGGATGCCGTAACGTCTAGGTAGGCTGTGCTCTACGCAACGAGGCCTTTGATATGATATTCCTGTCCGTTTAAAACGTTCAGGGAAAGGGTGGGCTTGCCGAGATGGTGATTGAAGAAGTCGTAACGTCTAGACGGGACAGGGATATTCAAATTGACCGCAGAGATGGATAGAGACGGAGAGGACCTCCTCGCATTCGTCCGCAAGTTCACGGACAGCGACACCTTCACCGTTGAAGAAGAACTAGGGCACGGTTACGTAAGGCTGAAGGTCACAGAGGCGGAAAGACGCCAAGCCCTGCAGGATATACGCTGCGTCGAGGATGTAGTCAAGGAGCTGGTGCGTAACGCACGCGACGCAGGCGCGACCCATATCTTCGTCACCTTCCAGAAAGAGAAGGGGCGTTGGCGCAACATAAACGTGCTGGACAATGGGAGAGGCATCCCGGCGATCATCCACCGCAAGATCTTCGAGGCAAGGGTCACCTCCAAGGTCCAGGATGTAGTAAAGGACTACTTCGGCGTTCACGGCAGAGGCATGGCCCTGTTCTCCATCAAGCAGGTCGCCGAAGACATCCACCTGGTACATTCAGAGGAAAACCGCGGCACTATAATCCATGCACGCATCGATACCACGAAGCTCCCGGAGAAAAAGGACCAGTCTACCTTTCCCCGGCTGGAGACAGGCGAAGAGGGGGAGATGGCTATCGCGGGCGGGCCGCGCAACGTGCCTCGAGTCCTCACCGAGTTCGCCCTGAGCTCTGACGCGCTGAATATCTTTCTGGGCTCCAACGCAGAGATCCTGGCAACCCTCTATCATCATTCTGCGGAATTGAGGAGATCATGGGCCTCGGGAGAGGGCGGCGTCAGCCGGCCTCTGTGGTTCGAGCTGGGAAGTATCAAGGAGGGGCGCATGCTCCACGACTTCTGCTCTTCCAGGCTGGGGTTGGCTGTCTCGG
The DNA here is from genome assembly GCA_964354675.1 of uncultured Actinomycetota bacterium. Lineage (GTDB taxonomy): Bacteria > Actinomycetota > Geothermincolia > Geothermincolales > RBG-13-55-18 > SURF-21. Next base: position 6,992 of record CAYHAT010000003.1, read on the forward strand.
AACGCAACTCATTCCGCATCCTTGAGCTCGAGATCCAGCCTCTCATGAGCATTAATGAGCTCCTGAAGGAAGGGGATGCCGTTCTCCCGGCGAGGCGGGCAGACCTGCATCGCCAGCCCCGGGTGAGTTGGGGCGACCACTTAGCACGACGCCTGAGCCAGGAGGATATCACCCATATCTGCGGCTCGCTCCAGGAAGTCTTCGAGGACATCGGCAGGAGGTATTATCTCCAGGCCGAGACCCCCGTGGTCAAACGGCGCAAGAACCGCCTGATCATTTCGCTGGGACTGCACGAAAAGGAGGGGGACTGACAGGCGACGCTCTAGATCCCCTTTAACAGGTATCGGTCCGCCACAGATGCAGGGCTGGCGCCCACCCCACCAGTCGTGCATTCGGCGATTTTTCAGCCTCTCAACGCCGCTCGTGAAGCTAGAAGGATGCCTTTTACAACGCATTAATATAATATATCATTAGATTTTACCTAGGGATGTCGGACGTTATTTCGGGGATAAAGCACGGGGAGGAGCATCAGAGGATGGAAGTACTCAAGGTCTCATCGAAGTCCAATCCTAATTCCGTTGCTGGGGCAATAGCTGGGGTTCTGCGTGAGACGGGGAGTGCGGAGATCCAGGTAATCGGGGCGGGCGCCTTGAACCAGGCGGTCAAAGCCATCGCTATAGCGCGGGGATTCGTAGCACCTAGCGGCATCGAACTGGTATGCATCCCCGCCTTTACCGATATCATGATCGACGGGGAGGAGAGGACTGCTATAAAGCTCTCCGTGGAGTCACGATAAGCCCCTGGAAAGGATACCAGGCCGACACGTAAGCGACGGCCGGGGTAAGCCGAGGGGCGAGGAGGCACCATGACCGCACTTAAGATCGTTTTCCTCGTGGTCGCCATCATCTCCGTTCCGTTATTGACCTTATTCCTCATCCGCCTGGTCCTAAAGGTAAGTCGCGGGGTCGATCACCTCAACCGCACTTTGGACGATGCCCGACCTCAGCTCAACATGCTCCTTTCCAACCTCAACCAGACGGTCGAAGACGTCAACGGAGAGCTGGAGAAGGTAGGGCAGATGACCGGGGAAGCGCAGGAGATGCTCAAGCTCACGGAATCGAGCCTGCGTACAGTGGACGAGGCTTTGCGCTCTCCCATAGCGCGTTTCGGGGGGATGCTGGCCGGTTTCGCCACCACCACCCTCCTTTTCCGAGGTATAGCACACCGCTTGGCGCCATGGGGAAAAAGATCCCGGGAGGGAGAGAGATATAACTGAGTTCATCCTCTCTACGGCCTCCCTCTACAACTTCGAATTGCGCGAAGCGTTCCGCATGGCGCGCGAAGCGGGGTTCCGGGGCATGGAACTCATGGTCACCAAGAGGGAGGATACCCAGTCCACCCCTCACCTGAAGGAGCTGATCGAAGAATTCGGCATTGCGGTTAAGAGCATACACGCCCCCTTCCTCCTGGCCGCGAAAAAGGTCTGGGGAGGTCCCTTGCAGAAGATCGACATCTCTGCAGCCATGGCTCGTGACCTGGGAGCGGAGTTGATCGTAGTCCACCTTCCCTATTTCTGGCAATGGGGTTATGCGCGTTGGGCTCGCCGCAACCTCAACACCCATGCACGCGAGATAGGCATGACCATAGCGGTGGAAAACGCGATGCTTGTCAACCTGCACCGGCCCCTCAACCTCAGCCTCTTCAACTCCTTACATGAGCTCGGCTACTTCGACAACCTCGTCTTCGATACCAGCCATTATGCCATCGCCGGGATCAATATATTCCAGGCCTGGGAAGAACTCAGAAGCCGTGTGCGCCATATACATCTCTCCAACAACTACCTTAAAGGGTTCGACGACCATGCCTTGCCCTTCGAGGGCCGTCTCCCGCTGGACCGATTTCTCGGGGTCCTGCACCGGGACGGCTTCGAGGGCAACGTCGCCCTGGAGCTCGGCCCCGGTCCCCTGGAGGCGCGCCTGGGGGAGGAGCGCATCGTGAACAACCTCAGGAGAAGCCTGGAATTCTGCGTCACCAATTACAGCTAAAGAGTCCTGTCGAGAAATACCTTTTCATAAGACAAATGCATCGATCATGGCATGCTGCCGGTTCAAGGTCAGCCGATTCACCCCCGGGAAGGGACTATGGGTCAGGCGTGTGACTTTCCCTTCCGGCCTGAAGGCTCCCCGAGGGGAAGTGCCTGGCGCCGGCTCCCTTGCAAGTGAATTCGGCTCCATTACAATAAGGGTATGAGGAAAAGATATGCCCTGATGATCTTCGGCTGCCAGATGAACATCCACGACGCGGAGCGCATGCGCGGCGCCCTCGACGCGGAGGGGTGGGGCGAAAGCGGCTTGGAAGAGGCGGATGCGGTGATCCTCTTGACCTGTTGCGTGCGGGAAAGTGCTGAGCAGAGACTCTATGGAAGACTTTCCGCTCTCAAGCCTTTAAAAGAGGAGAGAGGCGTGGTCATAGCCGTGGGCGGATGCCTGGCTCAGAAGGAGGGACTCGGCCTCATTGACCGCATGCCACACGTAGACGTAGTTTTCGGGACCCATCACTACCCCGACATCGCTCTTTTACTGGCTCAGGCGGGCGGTGGGGGAGTATGTTCGACTGCCATGGACGGGGTGCGCATCTCAGGGATCCCGTGCAGTCGCCGTGAGGATTTCAGGGCCTGGATAACCATCACGCATGGATGCGATAATTTCTGCTCCTACTGCATAGTCCCGTACGTGCGAGGCAGGGAGGAGAGCCGCCCCATGGAGGATGTCGTGGAAGAGGTCGGGGTGCATGTCGCGGAAGGGGCCAGAGAGATCAATCTCCTGGGACAGAACGTCGATTCCTATCGCCGCAAAGAGGAGGGGAAGAGCCGTTTCGCCGACCTGTTGGTGCTCCTGGGCGAGAGGTACCCCGAGCCGTGGATCCGGTTCATGACCTCTCATCCACGTGACTTCGACTTGGAGATCATACGGGCTATCGCGCAGACCGGCAATATCTGCGAGTACGTTCACCTCCCGCTACAGGCCGGTTCTGACCACATACTCACCGCCATGAACCGCGGCTACAGCAGGCATGAATACCTGAAAAAGGCAGGGGAACTGCGGAGCATAGTACCGGGTGTAACGTTGAGCACAGACTTGATAGTAGGCTTCCCGGGAGAGAGCGATGAGGATTTTAGCGCCACCCTGGAGATGGTCGAACTCTGCCGTTTCGACGCCGCCTTCACGTTCCTTTACAACGCCCGCGAGGGTACATCAGCATCCCGGCTTCCGGACGATGTCCCCGCGCATGTAAAGCGTGAACGGTTGCACAGGCTTATGGACGCAACCCGCAGGCTGACTTATGCCAGCCTGTGCTCCGAGGTCGGTACGGAACAGACCGTACTGGTCTACGGCCCCAGCCGCAAAGACCCGCAGCGCTGGTCGGCCCGTACCCGCAACAACAAGCTGGTCCATTTTCAGCGCAGCGATGACGACCTGTGCGGCAGGTTCGCACACGTGAACATCACCGCAGCGGGCAGCTGGTGCCTGCATGGCGAGCTGGTGGGGATACCGGGATAGCGGTGACATCTTAACCCCACAGGGTTTTCCTCGCTCACGACTGGGGTATTCTATTACCGTTAGCGGGAATGAAGAGAAGACGGCTGGCCGGGGGTCTCGCCGGCCGAATGGAGGTGATCGCGTGAGCACTGATAAAGGGGTGATCGGGGGTTGTATCGTCCCTCATCCGCCACTGCTCATACCCGCCATAGGCGGGAAAGAGCGTGAAAAAGTGCGCTCGACCTACCAGGCAATGGAGGAATTGAGCCGGAAGTTGGGAGAGCTGGGGCTTGACGTGCTGGTCATGATCTCGCCGCATACCCCTCTGTATAAAGATGCATTCACGATCCAGGCGGCACCTGTCCTGGGAGGTAGCTTTGCTTCTTTCGGGCAGCCCCGGGTCCGTATTTCGAAGCAGAACGATATCGAGCTGGCCACGGCGATGGTCGCAGCCGCCGAGTCCGAGGGCTTGCCACTGGTATCGCTGCAGGCGTCCTCCACGCGCTGGTCCGACTCCGGCGAGGTGCTCGATCACGGGCTCCTGGTGCCGCTGTATTACCTCGATCAGGTCTTCGAGACTTCCATTGTCTGTCTCTCCGTCTCCGGCATCGACTACGACAGCCATTTCCGTATAGGCCGTATCGCCCGCACGGCTTGCGAAGGGCTGGGGCGCAAAGCGGTCTTCGTAGCCAGCGGTGACCTCTCTCACCGTCTCATCAAGGGAGCGCCGGCGGGATATAGCCCGCGCGGAGAGGAGTTCGATCAGCGCATCGTAGAAATGGCCGGTGCGGGTGATTTCGATTCCATCTACGATATTAAGGAGGACCTCGTTGAGGCGGCCGGGGAGTGCGGCTTCCGTTCCATCCATGCCATGTGGGGGGCTATCAAGAACGGCTCTTTGACAAACTCCGTCCTATCATACGAGGGACCTTTCGGTGTAGGCTATCTTGTATCACTGCACCTTATGGACCAGTAAGGAAGGTGCGTTCATGGCCGAGAGCAACGGTTGCGCGGAAAAAAGCCCTCATGCCGAACTGGCGCGGGCGGCTATTGAGGCATGGGTAAGAGAGCGCAGGAAGCTGACAGAGAGCGACAAGGGTGGGGAGCGGCATGAACTGCAGGAAAAATCAGCTGCCTTCGTCTGCCTCAAGAAAGGGGGGGAGCTGCGAGGTTGCATAGGGACCTTCCAGCCAACACATGAGACCCTCGCGGAGGAGATCATCTCTAATGCCATAAGCGCTGCTTGCCGCGACCCACGTTTTCCGCCCGTTGGCGAGGACGAGCTGGACGAGCTGGAGGTCAGCGTAGACGTGCTCAGCGATCCCGAGCCTGCCCGAGACGCCTCTCAGCTCGATCCCCGACGCTATGGGGTTATCGTGCAGAGTGGAAACAGGATCGGTCTCCTCCTTCCCGACCTGGAAGGAGTGAACAGCGTGGAGGAGCAGCTCGGGATCGCGCGCAATAAGGCAGGCATAAGCCCCCATGAACCTATACTACTCTTCCGCTTCACCGTAGACAGATATCACTGAGGCCACATGCCATACGCCTCGAGTCCCACCAAGGTCGCAGCCATCCTCGGACCGACTGCCGTGGGTAAGAGCCGCACCGCCACAGGCATAGCACCCTACCTGGGAGCCGAGATCATCTCCGTCGATTCCATGCAGGTATATCGCGGCATGGATATAGGTACGGCCAAGCCCGGGCCTGAACTGAGGAGCCGGGTGCCCCATCATATGCTGGATATCGTGGATGCTTCCTCCGAATTCTCCGCCGCTCAGTTCCAGGAAGATGCGAGGCGGGAGGTGGATGACATCGACTCGCGGGGCGGGATTGCGCTTCTGGTCGGTGGGACGGGATTGTATTTCGAAGCAGTGGTATTCGACCTGCGCTTCCCGCCAGGTTCAGCCGACGACGACCTGAGAAGAAGGCTGCGGGAAGAGGCCGCACAGGACCCAGAAGGGCTGAGAGGCCGTCTCGCGGAGGCAGACCCGCTGTTCGCGTCGGGCGAGGGCTTCACCAACCTGCGCCGTGTTGTCCGTGCCATGGAGGTTTACGAGCGCACGGGGGTGCCCTTCAGCTCATTCCAACACCGGCGGGGCGAGCAGAGACCATATTACGCCTGCACGGGGGCAGTGCTCGACGCACCCCGCCAGGCGCTCTACCGCGCTATAGACCGACGGGTGGACGAGATGTTCGCGGCTGGTCTGCTCGAGGAAGTCAGGGGAATTGCCGCCGCTGGCAGGCTCTCCCGTACCGCCCGCCAGGCGCTCGGTTACAAGGAAGTCCTGGACCATCTTGACAGGGGTATACCCCTCGAGGAAACTATCTTTAACATCAAGCGCAGGTCCCGCAATTACGCTAAGCGCCAGATCACCTGGTTCAGGCGTATTCCCGGACTGCGCTGGTTCGAGCTGGATGAAGAGGAGTTGTACACCGCATCCAGCCGGGTGATGGAGGTGGTCCGGGACCACCTGGAGGAGGAGCTCACAAGTGGCCACAGTCATTGATAATACAGGGCCGGGTTATGGCGACAGCAGGGAAAAGAGCGCCCTCGCGCTTCCGGCAGAGGAGCTACCTGTGGTGACATCAACCGGGGCATGCCGACTCGGAAAAGGATAGTGAGAAGATGAGGTTTTATAAGTACCACGGAACGGGAAACGACTTCATCATCCTGGACGCGATGAAGAAAGGGCCTTTCCTGACCCCGATGGAGGTGAACGCCCTGTGCGACCGCCATACAGGGATAGGCGCCGACGGGATCATCTTTGCCTGCACGTCTCCGTGCGGTGCGGACGTGAATATGCGCATCTTCAACGCCGACGGCAGCGAGGCCGAGATGTGCGGAAACGGCATACGTTGCCTAGCAAAATACCTGTACGAAAGGCTGGGTATCCACAACGAGTGCATGTTTATCGAAACGCTTGCCGGGGCAAAGGAGCTGAGATTGTCGCTGGAAGATGGCGCGGTGAAAGAGGTAGAGGTGGACATGGGCCTCCCGGAACTGGGTGCGAGAGACTTTCCCGCACCTGACGACCCCTCCCGGCCAGGCGAAGTGAACGTCGGGATCGGGAAAGGCGAGTCTCTTACCGGCTTCTGCCTGTCTATGGGGAATCCTCATTGCGTTCTCTTCGTAGACGATGCTGGCGAAGCCCCGGTATCACGCCTCGGCCCCTTGCTGGAGACGCATGAGCTCTTTCCCAACCGTACCAATGTGGAGTTCGCGCAGATATCGGACGTCAACCATATCATCCTGCGGGTATGGGAGCGCGGGGTAGGGGAGACACAGGCATGCGGAACGGGTGCCTGCGCTGCAGCGGTTGCGGCTATCCACAAGGGCAGATGCGAGAGCCCTGTTGAGGTCCGACTACCAGGCGGAGTCCTGAAGATACGCGTCGATGATCACGGCCACGTACAGATGGCCGGACCGGCCGTCGAGGTGTTCAGCGGCGAGCTTGCCCCCGGATGCGGGCTCGCTCCCGGATGGAGGGGATGACAGTCACGCAAGAGGCCAAGACGAACAGAGGGGGAGCGGGGTTGAAGATATCGAGGCGTGTGAGCGAATTGCCACCCTACCTTTTCGCCGAGATAGACCGGCGCATCGAGGAGAAAAGGCGTAAGGGCGTGGACGTCATCAACTTCGGGGTGGGCGACCCCGACCTTCCCACCCCACCTCATATCGTCGCGGCACTGTGCGAGCAGGCTTCCAAGCCTGAGCATCACAGTTACCCTTCCTATCGAGGTATGCCGCTCTTTCGTGAGGCGGCGGCATCCTGGGTATCCACCCGCTTCGGCATCTCCTTGGACCCGGAGAAAGAAGTGCTTGCGCTTATCGGCTCAAAGGAGGGTATCGCACATCTCCCCTTGGCCTTCCTGGACCCGGGAGACCTGGCTCTCGTCCCCGATCCGGCTTATCCGGTCTACCGTACTGCTACCCTGTTCTGCGACGGGGTGCCCACCGTGATGCCTTTGGACGAGGAGAGGGGCTTCCTGCCCGATCTCTCGGCCGTGCCGGAGGATACCTGGCGCAAGGCGAAACTAGTCTTTCTCAACTACCCCAATAATCCCACTGGCGCAGTAGCCGACCTCTCCTTCTTCGAGGAGCTGGTCTATTTTGCCCGCAAGTACGACGTGGTCCTGGCCCATGATCTGGCTTACTCGGAGATAACCTTCGACGGTTATGTGGCTCCCTCGCTGCTCGAGATCCCGGGGGCGAAGGAAACGGCGGTAGAGTTCCACTCCCTCTCCAAGACATATAACATGACCGGGTGGCGCATCGGTTTCGCGGTCGGCGGTGCGGAGATCATCGCTGCTTTCGCAAAGGTGAAGGAGAACATCGACTCTGGGGTGTTCAACGCCGTGCAGCTGGCGGCGGTCACCGCCCTGGAGGGGCCGCAGGACTGCGTGCGCAGCAACTGCGAGATCTACGGGCACAGGCGAGATCTCCTCCTGGATGGCCTCCGCTCCATCGGATGGGAGGTAGCGGTACCCAGGGCTACCCTGTACGTCTGGATGAAGGTGCCTCCGGGATACGGCTCGCAGGATTTCACCGGCGAACTGCTGGAGAAGGCCGGGGTCGTCGTGGCGCCCGGCTTCGCCTACGGCTCGCACGGCGAGGGTTACATCCGCTTCTCCCTCACCTTACCCGACCAGCGCCTGCTGGAGGGAGTGGAGCGGATAAAGAAGGCCTTCTCCTGAATGCCCATCAGGCCGGACAGGGGCTGCAAGTTACTCTTTCCATTCTGTTGCCATGGGGCATCCCCGGGGACGTGAGGTGATATGGAGGACAACGGTAACGGCGTGACGGAAGGCACCTTCGAGGAGAAGGAAAGGGCCGTTCTGGTCGGAGTACGTTGGGGTGAGGCAGCCCAGGAGTCTGCCGAGGAGAGCATGTCGGAGTTGCGCTCTCTAGCGGAGACCGCTGGGGCGGATGTGACAGGCATGCTGCTGCAGGCGCGCTCCCGTCCCGATCCCGCGACCCTCATGGGCAAGGGAAAACTGGAAGAGCTTTCTGAACTGGTGTCAACCACAGCGGCGGACCTGGTGATATTCGACCAGGACCTCACCCCATCCCAACAACGCAATCTGGAGAACAAGCTGCAACTGAAGATATTAGACCGCACCGCGCTCATCCTGGATATCTTTGCCCTGCACGCCCACTCCAAAGAAGGTAAGGCACAGGTGGAGATGGCGCAGCTCCGCTACGGCCTCACGCGCCTTACCGGGAGGGGAGTCGAGCTGAGCCGACTGGGAGGTGGTATAGGGACCAGGGGTCCGGGCGAGACCAAGCTGGAAGAAGACCGCAGGCGCATCAACACGCGCATCAAGACCCTGGACCGTGAGCTCAAGAACCTGTCGCGGGTCAGGAAGGTAAAACGCAAACGGCGCGAGCGGCAGGCTGTCTCCACCTTCGCCCTGGTAGGTTATACCAACGCCGGGAAATCCTCTATCCTCAACGCGCTCACCGATGCCGGCGTAGTGGTCGAAGACCAGCTCTTCTCGACCCTGGACCCTATCACCCGCCGCATCGACCTGCCCGCTAACCGCAAGGCGGTGATCACCGATACCGTGGGCTTCATCAACCATCTTCCACACCAGCTCGTCGAGGCCTTTAAATCGACGCTCGAAGAGGTAAAAGAAGCGGACGTCCTGCTCCACGTGGTTGACTCCTCCTCTCCCAATATGCGGCGGAGGATCGAAGCGGTAGACGTAGTTCTCGAGGAGTTGGAAGCCGGCGATATTCCGACCATATACGTACTGAACAAGTCTGACCTGTTACAGGAGGAGGAGCGGGAGGCATTTATAAAGAGCCTGTCCCCCGAAGTTTTCACCTCGACCGTCACGGGCGAGGGTCTGAAGGATCTGCTGCATAGGATGTCCGCCGCGCTGGCGACCTCTCGTATAGTGCATCTGGTCGTACCCCATCGCGAGGGAGAGCTCCTCTCCCTCTTATACCGCCGGGGACAGGTGCTGGCGATGGAAACGGATGAGGAAGGTTACCATCTGGCGGTGGATATACCCCAAGACATCCTGCACCGTTTCGAGCCCTTCGTCCTCAGAGAAGAAGAGCCTGCGCAAAGCAGCGGGGATGACCCGCATTGACTAGACGTCATCACCGTATATCATGCCCCTGATGCCAGTATATGCAAAAGCACCGCGGAAAAGCGGGTAAGACCACCGCGCCGAGATGCCGATGATATAGACAGTATAGGCCGTAGGGGGAAGGTGCCAGCCGGTCAGAGCATCACCCGGAGACTGCAGGCGAACATGAGAATGAAAGCATGGATGTATGGTGAGCGGGTGACCCTGGCGGGTGCTAATATGATGTAATAGGCATATCCGCCGCATTCTGGGCGGCGGAGCATCGGCAGGTATGCGGCGAAATAACTACGCAGGGGCATGCCGCTGACCCGTGAGGTCGCGAGCTGAGGCGGGTATAGGAAGATGTACGAACCGGATTACGGCAAAGCTGGGGTGTACAGTCCGCGCAAGCGGGAGTTCCTGTTTCGCATGATCTTTGCTCTCTCGTTGTTGGCCATCGTCCAGGTGGACCACCTCAACGTGAACGTGGGAGGGCAGATCGACTTCCTGCCGCTGACTATTCTGACCGCATCATATCTCGTATACGCCATCCTGACCTATTTCTTCTATGAGACATGGAGCCTGAAGGGCTCCCATGCATGGGCGGTCGCCACCATAGACGTTTTCAGCCTCTGCGCGGCAGTGTATCTATGTGGGGGCGTGGAGAGCTATACTTTCCTCTTCTTCGGGATAGTGCCGCTAATCGGCGGCATTTATGGCGGCTACCGTGGGGCCATATACTCTTGCATACTCTGCCTCGTCGGCTTTACCGCTATCGTGATCCTCGACCGACAGCAGCCGCCCGGTTATAGCTACGCCCAAGCCGTCGCGTTCCGGTATGCATATATAATCGGCTCCACCATCCTGATCCTGTTCATAGTGGACCTTATGCTCAAGGACAGGAACAGGCTGAAGGTCTTCTACGAGATCAGCCAGAGCTCCAGCAAGAGCCCGGCCCTCTACAACGTGCTCAAGGAGATAACCCAGCGCATGGCCGAGATCCTCAAAGCGGAAGTCGCGATCGTGTTCCTCCACAACGATGAGGCCGGTGCCCTCGAAGCCCAGCAGCCCTCCCTCGGCCTCGACTTCATGAGCACCGCCAAACTCAGGCTAGACGCGGTGACGCCAGGGGTCCTTTCCAATTGCTTTCGCAACGCCAAGCCGGTGCTGATGTCCCGCCGCCAGTCCAGGGAGGTGGAGATCCTGCCCTTCGCGCCGGAGTACAACGTATTCGACCTCGTGGGCTGCCCGCTCGTGGCGCGGGGCAAGAGCATCGGCCTGATCGTTTTGGCGAACAAGCTCAACCGCAAGGGGTTCAACCGCCGCGACCTCAACCTGACCGAGCTCCTGGCTCCACACATATCCGTTTTCCTGGACAATGCACTGCTCTACCGCCGCAGCGAAGAGAAGGTCGCGCAGTTGACCAGCCTGATCCGGGTGGTCGACGCGATCAACACCGTCTCCAACCTCGACCAGTTATACAATCTCGCGCTGGACGTCATCCGAGGCCTGTTTGCTGTCGAAAAAGCCCTGATCAACATCATAAACAGCCCGTCTGGGCTCATGGAGACGGTGCGAAGCTTCGGCTACAGCGAGGATTACATCGCCCGTCATCTCAGCCAACCCTTCGAGTCCGTTAACGAATGTTTCGTCCTTCGTCATGATAGGACATTCCTCACTATGGACGTGGCAAAGGATATCCGCTGCCCGAACATGCTCGTCGATCCGGAGACGCGCTCGGTACTGTGCGTGCCCATTCGTTCCGGGAAGAAGGTCTACGGCATCCTGCACATGGCCAGCCGTTATCAAAACGCATTCGACGAGGAGGACGCCACCCTGGCAAACGCCATCGGCGAGCAGATCGGCATGGCGGTGGAAAGCGCACAGCTCTTCGAGGAGATCAGCCGTTTAGCGATAACCGATGGGCTCACCGGGCTCTACAACATCAGGCATCTGAAACGCGTACTGGGGGAGGAAGTGAAAAGATCCATCCGTTACAGCCGCCCCCTTTCGTTCATCATGCTGGATATAGACTTTTTCAAGATCTACAACGATCAACACGGCCATCCCCGCGGTGACGAGATCCTGCGCATCCTCTCCGGGCTGTTACAACAGAACACCCGTGACGTCGATACCGTGTTCCGCTACGGCGGTGAGGAGTTCTCGGTCATCATCCCCGAGGTTGGCAAGCAGGAAGCCTACTCCATGGCCGAACGTATCCGGCGAGTCATCCAGGAGCACGTCTTCCCTTACGAGGAGGACCAACCGGTCGGCAACCTCACCATGAGTATGGGGGTGGCGAACCTTCCGGATGATGCGGAGGAGGGGGAGGGGCTCATAGAGATGGCCGACAGGGCCCTTTACCGTGCAAAGCAGACGGGACGCAACAGGGTGTGTCTATACGACCCTGCCGAAGACACCCGCGCGTTGCATTCCAACCGCCCTTCTCTGGTACAGGAACCCACGCAGCCTAACCTGTCCGACCTCCAGCCGGGCGCTGACTCTGGAGCCGATGACGGCAAGAGGCGTACGGGGTAGAAGCCGGGAAAGAGCTTGTGGGCAGCCGTTGCAATGGGCGTAGACGGCCTATAAAATAAATAGGCTGGAGAAAGAAAAGATCGGGATGTGGCGCAGCTTGGTTAGCGCGCTTGACTGGGGGTCAAGAGGTCGCCGGTTCAAATCCGGCCATCCCGACCAGGTCAGAGGGGCGGGATAAACCTTCCGCCCTTTTTCGTATAAGGCCGATGCCAAGGGAGGTTGTCCATGATCAAGAGGAATATCGCCAACTTCTTCACATGTTTGCGTATTGCGCTCATCCCCGCGGTGCTCTGGCTGATCTCCATCATGTCCACGGAGGCCGTAGATGCGGCCCACTATTGGGCGCTGGGCATATTCATGTTCGCAGTGTCCACCGATTTCATCGACGGGCAGATAGCGCGGCGTACCAACACCATATCCGAGTTCGGAAAGCTGGCCGACCCGCTGGCCGACCGCCTCCTGGTCATCTCGGTGCTGATCGCCTTGATGTGGCGGGGGTTTTTGCCCATCTGGATGGGTGTACTCATCGTGAGCAGGGATGTTTTGATGCTCATCGGGGCGCCCGTCGTGGGTATCAATAACAAGGAAGTGCGGGAGAAACTGGCCGTACATTGGACCGGCAAGGCAGCTACGGCCCTCCTTTTCGTCTCCATCTGCATCTTCATCCTCTGGAACCTTCCCAATAATCCCGATGCGACCGGGTTCTTCGACAAGGTCAATCCCTTTGGCTTTGTCATCTTCTGTATAGGCATCGTATTCTCCTATGTGAGCGGTTTCATCTATATCCGACGGGGTATAAAGTTGATAGGCGCAGAGGGCGGCGATACGCCCCCAGAGTAACCGCGGCACAACCGGATGAAGCCCGGGCAATAGATGCGTGAGATGCGGCTGAACTCACACGAGAAGATGTAGAGCCCATGGATGTGCTATAGGAGGTGGCATTATGACCTCGCCTTACGCCAGGGAAAGGGACCTTTCGGAAGCGGTGCGTGTGAGCTGGCTTGGCCACGCGATGTTCCTGCTCGAGGACGGGATGGGGCACCGACTGGTCACAGACCCATATAACGATTATGTAGGCTATCCTCTTCCGGACGTCGAGGCCGGTATCGTGCTTGTCAGCCACGACCATGCCGACCACTCAAACGTAGACCTGGTCAAGGGAGATCCGTTGATCGTGCGCGACCCATCGCCCCGCGATATCGATGGGATCAAGATCGCGGGCTTCCCGACCTACCACGACGCTAAAGGCGGGGCGGAACGTGGGCCCAATATTGCTTACCGCTGGGAGATGCAGGGATTGAACTTCGTACACCTGGGGGACCTGGGGCATCCTCTTGACGACGGCACAGCACAGGGGCTGGCGGGTGCCGACGTACTCTTCATCCCCGTGGGTGGATTCTTCACTGTCGAACCCGACGGCGCCGCTCAAGTGGTCGACGCGCTGAGGCCACGTATCGCCATACCGATGCACTACCGCAACGCGGCTTGCGGTTTTCCCATCGAGACCGAGGAACCTTTCGTCTCCCGTTTCACCGCAGTGGAGAGGGAGGGGAAGACGCCGGTCTATATCTCTGTGGAGGACCTTCCCACAGAGACCCTGATCCTGGTCATGGACTATCTTTCTTGAGAGGCGGCTCCAGGAGGTTATGGGTATGCAAGCAGTGATCATGGCAGGAGGGCAGGGCGCCCGCCTGCGCCCCCTGACGAGCAATCAACCCAAACCCATGTTGCCGGTGGTCAATCGCCCCATAATGGAACACATCGTAAACTTACTCACCCGCGATGGCTTTGAGGAGATGATCGTCACCCTGCAATTCCTCCCCACCCTTATCAGCAATTACTTCGGCGACGGCGGCGAGTGGGGGGCGTCCATACAGTATTCCACCGAGTTCACCCCCCTCGGGACGGCGGGCAGCGTCAAGAACAGCTCCCATTTCCTCGACGAGACCTTCCTGGTGATCAGCGGTGACGCCCTTACCGACATAGACCTGACAAGGGTCGTGGATTTCCACCGCCGCAACAAATCTATGGCCACCTTGGCCTTGATACGATCGCAAAACCCGCTGGAGTTCGGCATCGTGGTCACTGACGCCGCAGGACACATCGAACGCTTCCTCGAGAAGCCCAACTGGGGACAGGTATTCAGCGATACCATCAACACGGGCATCTACGTCCTCGAACCGGAGGTGCTAGATCTCATCCCCGACGGCCAGTCCTTCGATTTCTCGAAGGACCTCTTCCCGCTCCTCCTGGAGAGGGATTACCCTCTCTTTGGATACGTCGCGGATGGTTACTGGTGCGATATAGGCAACTTCGAACAGTACATGGCCGCCCACAAGGACATCCTGGACCGCAAGGTGCAGATCGATCCCCCGGGTTTCCGTATGGCGGAGAACGTGTGGGTGGGGGAGGGTGTAGATATCGAGGACGGAGCCGAACTGCGGGGACCGATGGTACTCGGTGACCATTGCAAGGTCGAGAGGGGGGCCGTGATACGCGAATTCACCGTCCTCGGCCATAACGTGGTGGTCAAGCAGGACTCCTTCGTCCACCGTGCGCTCATCTATGACAACTCCTACATCGGCACGGGTTGCCATCTCAGGGGATGCGTTGTGGGCAAGAACTGCGACCTGAAAGGCAACGTGCGCTTGGAGGAAGGGGTTGTAGTGGGGGACGAGTGCCTCATAGGAGAGAACGTCCTGGTCAACCACGATGTAAAGATATACCCCTTCAAGACGGTGGAGACCGGCGCGACCGTGAACACCAGTATCGTATGGGAATCCAAGGGTCTGCGCACTCTCTTTGGCAAGAAGGCGGTCTCCGGCATCATGAACATAGATATAACCCCGGAGCAGGCCTTGAGGATCGCCATGGCCTACGGCTCGAGTCTGCCCATGGCCTCCACCGTGGTTACTTCACGCGACGCCTCCCGTTCCGCACGTACCATCAAGAGGGCTATCATCACGGGCCTGAACTCCACCGGGGTGAACGTCACCGATCTCGAGGTGTCTCCCTCGCCAGTCAACCGTTTCGCTATAGTGACGGAAAGGGCCGTGGGAGGGGTGGACACGCGTATCTCTGGCTTCGATCCACAGTCCATCGAGATACGTTTTTTCGACGAACAGGGAATAGATATCTCGGAGGCCGAGCAGAGGGACATCGAGAAGATCTTCTATCAGGCTAATTTCCGCAGGGCGTTCACGGAGGAGATAGGTGCAATCCTCTTTCCGCCTCGTGTACTGGAATTGTATTCCAATGCCCTCCTGGCGGAACTCGAGCTGGAGCGTCTGCGTGAGAAACATTTCCGCGTAGCGGTCGACTACGCCTTCGGAAGCACCAGCATGATCATGCCCGCGATATTCGGCAAGATGGGTTGTGATGTCCTGAGCCTGAACAGTTTTACGGACGAGAAAAAGGTCACCTTGACGCAGGAGGAGCTGAGCTTCGCGCTCAAGAACCTCTCGCAACTGGTCAAGAGCTCCGAGGCTGAACTCGGAGTGCTCATGGACAATGCCGGTGAGAGATTGTACCTCCTGGACGACATGGGTCGTCAGATCCATCCCCAGGCGACCCTGATACTCTTTGTAAAACTGTTGTGCGAGACGGGACGCCAGGGAAAGATAGCCGTCCCGGTGAGCATATCCTCACAAGTAGAGGAGATCGCCCGCAACTTCGGCAACGAGGTCGTCCGCACCAAGGTGAGCCGCAGCGACCTGATGAAAGCCTCGCTGGATCCGGACATGATCTTTGCCGGGGCCGGCAGCGGAGGCTTCGTATTTCCTTCCTTCCTCCCCACTTACGATGCCATGGCGAGCACGGCCGTGCTGCTGGACAGGCTGAGCGTTACCGGCAGGCCGCTCTCGGAGCACGTGGACGAGCTGCCCCCTATCCACCTGCTTTCGGAGGAGATCCCTGCATCATGGGATCACAAGGGACTGATCATGCGCCGACTGGTGGAGGAGACGGACGCGGGCAAGCTTGAGCTCATAGACGGGGTCAAGGTCTTTCTTGACGACTCCACCTGGATACTGGTCTTGCCCGATCCCGATGAGCCCTCCCTGCACCTCATCTGCGAGGCTAAGGACGATACCCGTGCCGCGCTGATAATAGGGGAGTTCACAAAGAAGATCATGGATATCGTGGGCGGATGATCCCGCCCCTTCCGGTAACCACGGGTTACAAGCGAGAGTAAGTTACGGATATCATCGGCAAGGACGAGCTCCCGGCCTCTATCGAGAGCAATGAAGGGGGACAACACATGGGCGGAAGGTGGGTGGGAAGAGATGGCAACTGAGTTCGGGAGGGAAAGCGCCTTGCTCATAATCGACATGCTCAACGATTTCATCGAGGATACGGGCGCCCTGGTGGTACCGGGGGCGAAGAGGATCATCCCGCGTATCATACAGATCTTAGAAGATGCCAGGCAACAGGGCATTCCGGTCATCTACGTCACCGACAGCCATCGCGAGGACGACCACGAGTTCCGCTACTGGCCGGCGCATGCCATTTCCGACACCTGGGGCGGGGAAGTGATCGAGGAGTTGGAGCCCGCGTCGGGTGACTTTATCGTCCCCAAGAGAAGGTACAGCGCCTTTTTCGGAACTGACCTGGACAACTACTTGCGAGAGCTGGGGATAAAGAAGCTCTATCTGGCCGGGGTACTTACAAATATCTGCGTCTATGCAACCGCCCTGGATGCCTCGATGCGCAACTACGGTGTCGCAGTGTTCAAGGACGCCGTGGCCTCGCTGAGCGAGGATACCGACCGCTTCGTCTTCCAGCAGCTAGCAGAAGTCGTGCAGGCGGAGCTCCTCTGAAGTCCAGGGTTTAGCGGTATGTACGCCGTTGAGAGACCAGGGGTTCGCCTGCGTAGAGCGATGCTGCCGGGCTGGAACGGGGCCGCTGCAGGCACCGCCATTATACAGGAGGAAGAACCCAGGTTGTGAACGATACCTCTCCCGCCGCCTGGCGACTGATACCCTCGCAACCCGCAAGCGGTGCCAGCCACATGGCCCTGGACCAGGCATTGCTCGAAGCTGCCTCCGGCGGGTCTTTTCATCCCTCTCTGCGTTTCTACCGCTGGTCGCCCCCCGCCTTATCCTTAGGACGTTTTCAGCCACTGGGAGAGGTGGACCTCGAGGCATGTGCTGCGGAGGGGATAGAGGTTGTACGCCGTCCTAGCGGTGGAAAGAGCATCCTGCACCTGGATGATTTCACCTACAGCATTGTCATCCCGCGAGGTTTTTTGCTGCCGGACAGCGTCGTGGAAGCATACCGGCTCATCTGCCGGGGAATCCTGTGCGCGCTGGAGCACCTGGGCCTTACGGCGGCCATACGGTCAAGTGGGGGGGATGACTACCGGCTTGCCGGAGGGGCTTGTTTCGCCGCCACCACCCATGCGGACCTGGAATTCGCAGGCCGCAAGCTATGCGGAAGCGCCCAGGTGCGCCGCAAGGGGGCTTTGCTCCAACACGGCTCCATTCTTCTGGAAGACCGCTCCGAACTACTCTTCAGGTTGTTGCGCTTCGGCGATGAGGAACGGAGGGAATGGGGCCTCGAGGGTTACCGCCGCCGCTGCGTGGCCCTTAACGAGACCGGCCTGCGTTATTCCTGGGAGGAGGTGGAGGCCTCGTTCATGCGGGGATTTCAGGAGAGCTTCGGGGTGGAGATAGAGGAGAGGTGTCTTACGACATGGGAAGAAAAGCGATGGAGGGTACTAAACAGCATCTACAGTTCTTCACAATGGCTGGAAAACGCCATCTCAGATGCCTTGCCGAGCTGATCCGATACGGCTATAGTAGCTGTTTTTTAACCTCTCGTTCCCGGCCTACAATCGCGAGTAAGAGTCTTGGACGTTTGGCTTGGCGGTGAAAAGCGAGTGGCTACAAGACGGTTCTCCCTTATAACCTACCCTTTTTCGATGAGGTACAGGTTTCCGGACCTAAATGCCCTGCGGCCGGACAGCCGTCTGCAGCAGAACGATTAGGGCTTAAAGCAGCGATGATATTCTGTTAGAATTAGTGTGAACCTTTTTTAGCTATCTTAAGGAGGGTTGCGGATGAAAGAGGAGAACAAGAAGGCTCAAGAAGTTCCTCCACATGAGGTTTACATTGACTACAGCAACAAGACCGACGGGGAGCTGCGCTCGATCCTCGAGGAGCTTCTGAAGGAGGAGAATAAAGTCTCCTACCAGCGAAGGGTGTTGCATGGCAAGATCGACATTCTCCGTGCCGAGCTCGTGAGGCGGAAAAAGAGCAGCCTGAAGGATGGAAAGTCCATCATCAGCGATGAGGATATAGGCAGGTTGAGTGAGATCCTGGCCGGCGAAGCCCTGGGCATACAACGCAACGATCCCACCAGCGACTAAGGCCACCGTAAACCCTAAATGTAAAGCTTTTCTTTAAAATCCGGGCGATCCATATTATTATTGATATCGGATGCACAGGATATACCGCAAACCGTTAAGGCTATCTGCGGGGCCATAGGTATAGGATATGCTGCTGGAAGGAGGCATCGTCCTGTGTTTTGTACAAAATGCGGCCATTTCAATCCCGAGAGCAGCGTCTTCTGTGCTCGCTGCAGAACGCCCTTCGAGCAGGAGGATGCATCCCACGGTGAGACCACGGTGGGGCTCCCTGCTATTGAGGTTGAATCGGAGGAGGAGGTAGAGGTTTCACTGCCTATAGAGCCCCTTGAGAAGGGCAGCGCCATGCTAGTGATCAAGAAAGGCCCCGATGCCGGCATGCGCTTCACCATCAACCGCGACGTGATCGGCATAGGACGGCACCCTGAGAGCGATATATTCCTCGATGACATCACCGTTTCGCGCAGGCATGCCGAGAT
This sequence comes from uncultured Actinomycetota bacterium, assembly GCA_964354675.1. Taxonomy (GTDB): domain Bacteria; phylum Actinomycetota; class Geothermincolia; order Geothermincolales; family RBG-13-55-18; genus SURF-21. The sequence goes on from CAYHAT010000003.1 coordinate 25,990, forward strand.
ACACCGCGGGGGGTTTGCTTTCAGCCTGTTGGACACGGGGTCGCTCAATGGCACCTATCTCAATCGTGAGCGCATAGAGTCGTCTTCGCTGAGCAATGGCGATGAGATACAGATCGGGAAGTTTCGCCTGCTCTTTTTTGCCGGAGCAGGATGAGGACGGGAGCTCAGATGGAAAAGCAGAAAGATAAGATGAGCATCGGGGACCTGCTCAAGTCCATGAAGGACGAGTTCCCCGACCTGACCATCTCCAAGATAAGGTTTCTTGAGAGTGAGGGTCTCATCGAACCGGAGAGGACACCCTCGGGATACCGCAAGTTCAGCCAGGCGGATGCACAACGTTTGCGCTTCATCCTCAAACTGCAGCGGGAGAAATACCTGCCACTCAAGGTGATACGCGAGAAGATCGACGAATTGGAGAGCGGTAAGGTACGCGCTGGCGACCTGGTGCCGGGGATGATGGGCTCCCTGGAAGTGGGAGAGGACCTGGCCGCCTATAACGATTCCACCCTGCTCCGCGAACACATTCCCCAGGCGCTGGACATCGACCCCTCTTTCGCTGCTACACTCGAGGAATTCGGCCTTATCTGCATACACGACGGTGAGGACGGACCCTACTACGATAAGGAGGACGTGAAGATCCTGCGTATAGCCAGGGAGTTCTCACGCTACGGCCTGGAGCCACGCCATATGCGCATGTATGAGAACCTCACTGACCGTGAGGCCATGACCTTCGAACAGATCATCATGCCCGCTCTGAAGTCCAAAGACCAGGAGGCCAAGCGCAGGGCGCTGGACAACCTGTTGCAGTTAGTAAACCTCTCGCGGGAGCTCAAGGACCTGCTGCTCAAGAACCGGGTAAAAGAGTACTTCCTGAAGTCAAATCAGCCCGTCCCTTATTGAAAGGTGAACAACACTTCCTGCGAGGCACACTTTATCGCGGACCGCATGCTCGGCAAACTGGCACGCTATCTCCGTCTCATGGGTTACGATGCCTCTTACCCACCGCCCATACCCGACGCTCACCTGATCGCTCTCGCACAGGCAGAGAGAAGGGTTCTCTTGACCCGGGACCGCGGCATATCCATGCGGGAAGGGCCACGAAGCGGCAATCCTCAAGTGGTGGAGATATGGGCGTCGGAAGTGATCGAGCAACTCGCCCAACTGGTGGATGAGGGTTGGGTAACCCGCATCCTGGAGCCCCGCTGCTCGGCCTGCAACACCCACTTGGAGGGGATGGCGGAATGGGAGGCAAGGCACCTCCTTCCCCTTTTCACCCTGGCCACCCAGAGCAATTTTCTCTACTGCAGTTCCTGCAATATCGTCCTCTGGGAAGGCAGCCACTGGGAGCGCTTCCGCGAGAGGACCGCACGCGCGTTCAACCTCGCTTGACGCCTCTTCAACAAGGGCCCTTGGACGTCAGCAGGCAGGATCGCCCATGACCCGTACGGGTTCGCTAAGGACGACATTATCATGCGCGTCTCCGCATCCGGCAGCTGCCGCGCCTTCATGTCCCTCGTTTTGCATTATCGATGCAGGTTGCTATAGAATTGCCCAGGGTGGCCGGGAGCAGGATAAATGACTCACGAAAGGTGTCTGGACCCGCCTTATACCCGTGCCCGGGAGGTACAGAATGCTTTTCTTCTCAGATCTCCAGGAACGCAAGGTCATGGACAGCGCCGGGCGCATGGCCGGCAAACTGCATGATATCGGCATGGGACTGCGGGGAAGCCTTCCCCAAAGCGAGTTCATGGTCGTCTCGCGTACCAGGCGCGGGCGCAGGGAGATGGTAGCCGTCCCCTGGGAGTGGGTATCATCCCTGCATCCCTCAGGCGTTACGCTGGACCGTGAACGTGAGGAGATATGGAAGAGCGATCACCCTCAGGCTGGTCTTCTGTTGGGGCGTAACCTTCTCGACCGCCAGATCGTCGATCTACACGGCAATAAGGTGGTAAGGGTCAACGACCTCCGCTTGGCGGAATTCGACTCAAACCTCCGCCTGACGGGAGTCGACGTCAGCCAGAGAGCGCTACTGCGACGGCTCGGCCTCGAGAAAACGGTGGCAAAGTTACTGCGCCTTGTGGGGGGCGACCTTCCGGAGAAGACCATCCCCTGGAACTTCGTGGCGCCGCTCGAGGTTCAACAAGCCGACCTCAAGCTCACCGTTACCGAATCGCAATTGCGCGACCTGCACCCCACGGATATCGCCGATATCATCGAGCAGCTGGAGCCGCAATATCGGGAAAGACTGCTCGATCTACTGGGAGCGTTCACGGCGGCGGAATCTCTTTCAGAGGTCGAGCCAGGCAAGCAGGCAGACGTCATCGAGGACCTCACGGAGACCAAGGCTTCCAACCTGCTCGAGATCATGCCTCCGGACGAAGCGGCCGACATCCTTGCCTTGCTGCCGCGGGACAAGGCCGAACGCCTCCTGAACATCATGGGCGTGCGGGAGGCCGGTATCATCAGGGAGCTTCTGGGTTACAGAGAGGATACGGCGGGCGGCCGCATGACGCCCGAGTTCCTGTCCGTACCCAGCTCCTACACTGCCGTGGAGACCATGGCCTATCTGCGTGAGAACGCCCCTGACGCTGAAACCCTTTACTACGTATACGTCGAGGACAACGAGGGGCGGCTGAAAGGGGTGGTCTCACTGCGCGACCTCCTGACGTCACCCCAGCGCGAGAGTGTGGAGGAGTTCATGCACCGCGACGTGATCTCGGTCAACGTCGCCGAAGACCAGGAGACGGTGGCCGATACCATGAGCCGCTACAACTTCCTGGCGCTCCCCGTAGTGGACGATTCCAATACCATCAAGGGCATCATCACCGTGGATGATATGATCGACGTGATAAGAGAGGAAGCCCTCGAAGACCTCTCCCACCTGGGGGGCCTCGAACTTGCCGAGCCGGGAGCTGCGCCGTCACTGCGCACGAGGCTGCCTTCCATCATCATCACGCTCATAGGAGGGTTAGCAGCGGCTCTTCTCGTCTCCGCCTTCGAGGACCGTATCATACCCCTTATCTCCCTCGTCTTCTTCATCCCTCTGGTGTTGAGGGCGGCACAAGACATGAGCATCGTCTCCCAGGCGGTGGTTTTGGAGGAGATAGGGGGCAAGGACCCGGGGTGGAAAGAGATACTCATGCTGGTCTGGAAGGAGATGCGGGTCGTCCTGGTAATCTCGCTGGGGCTCGCCGTCCTGGGAGGGCTGGTCGCCGCCCTCTGGGAGGACTACCTGCGCTTCGGGCTTACCATCGGCCTGACCCTCTTCGCTACCGTTGTCCTGGGGACCGCGGTGGGGATATGCCTGCCCATCATCTCTCGCCGTATCAAGGGCGAGCTGCGCTATACCCAGGCACGGTTTTCCTCCCTCTTTATCGCCATGGCCGCCCTCGCCATATACCTCGGCATGGCCACGGCGCTGTTGTAACGCCGGCGGCGCACGGGGCCGGCAAATGGTCCTTCTGCCGGGCATCGCATACTGCGCAAAGATGATGACCTCGCGTGGTGTCATCTGCTACACTCCTGTTTGATGAACGATATAGACCAGTTCGAACAACCGCAGTATCCGATACCGCGCAGGACACTCACGGACGACGAGCGACGCCTTCTCCTCGAAAAGAGGATCAAGGAGCTGCGCAAGAAAAAGCGCAAAGAGCGGCGGAGGTCCAAGAGACCGGTCCGCATAAGCGCTGCTATACTGCTCACGGCCTTCTTACTGTTCACCCTTGTCTCGAGCATATACGCTCTCGCTTCCAGCGGGGAGGATGAGCGTTACCTGGTCGTGGACTTGCCTGCCTCCAACCTTTCGGCTTTCGAGGACCTGGAGCTGACCACGAGTGAGGTATCCGTACCCGCCATCCCTGCTTCGTCGGCCATCCTCATGGATCCTGCGACAGGCGATGTGCTGTACGAAAAGAACATCGATCAATCCGTGCCCATGGCTTCAACGACCAAGATCATGACCGCCATTGTAGCCCTCGAGAACGCATCCCTGGAGGAGACCACGACCGTCAGCGATTATGCCAGTGCAGTAGGGGAGTCATCGGCGTGGTTGGACAAAGGGGAAGTCCTCAGCGTGGAGCAACTCCTCTACGCATTGATGGTGCAATCGGCCAATGACGCCGCGGTAGCCCTGGCGGAACACGTCGGCGGCTCGGAGGACGCTTTTGTGGAGATGATGAACGCAAAAACGCGCGAGCTGGGGCTGGAGCACACCTCTTTCAGTAATCCCCACGGCCTG
>CAYHAT010000004.1:0-29091 GCA_964354675.1 uncultured Actinomycetota bacterium
CACAAGCACCTCGGCTGCACTCGGCACAAGCACCTCGGCTGCACTCGGCACAAGCACCTCGGCTGCACTCGGCACAAGCGGCACAAGCGGCACAAGCATCGCGAAAGCGACAGCGACGTTGATCTACAGCGGGTCAGTCGCCTGGAAAATCCCGATTATCCAGGCCTGACGCCTGTCAGATATCTAACGCGACGGTGCCAGCGCCTTCAGCTTTCCGAAGATGAAGGCGCTGGCACGCAGACATCCCTAGGTAGAGCAAAGGAGAGGGCACATGTCAGCGACACCCATAGCCTTTTTCGACCTGGACCACACCTTGCTGGACGGGGCCAACGGCAACCTGGTGGTCAAGTACATGGTAAAGACACGGCGCATGGGACTGGACGCCATATGGAAGGCGATCAAGTTCACTGTCCTCTACCGCATGGACCGCCTGCCCCGGGAGGAGGTCTACCGCTGGACCTTCCGGGAATGCGGGAAGTACGACATGCGGGAGCTGGTGGCCATGCTCGACGAATCCTACGAACTCTACGTCATGCCGCGATTGTTCAAGGAGGGAGCGGAGTGTGTCAACGAGCACAAGGCCCGCGGACACCATACGGTCATCGCCACCGCGGCCGGGGAGTACATGTCGGAGAAGGTGAGGATGCAACTGGGGGCGGACGGCAAGATCGCCGCCGTAGCCCTCGTGCGCGACGGCCGCCTCACCGATGAGCTCAGGATGCCCATGCCCTACGGGGAGGGGAAGGCGATACTGGCGCGGGAGTACGCCGAGCAGCGAGGGGTAGACCTCGCGGACTGTTATTTCTACTCCGACAGCCTGGCCGATCTGCCCCTGCTCGAGGCGGTGGGCCACCCCGCGGCGGTCAATCCCCAGAGGGCCGTCAGACGCATCGCCGCAGAGAGGGGCTGGCCCATCCTCTATTGGAGAACGCCGGCGGGCTTTGCCGAGCCCAGCACCGCGGAAGACCTCACCTTCGAGATGTCATGACGCACCGGGCCAGACAATATGGGCTTGACTCGTATGGCCGATAGAAATATAAAGATAATGCACGTCCTGGGAGGGACACGATCAGGGGAGGATGCCCATGGGGACGTCTGATAGACCGCGCTTGAGAACCGCCATGCCGATCATCGCCTGCCTCTGCCTGGGGGCTTGCCTGGGCGCTGCCTGGGCCATGCGCCTCGAGGATGAGACGAGGCGGCGGATCAAAAAGAACCTGTTCGAGCTACGCGAGATGCCGTTCAGGATCTTTATCTGAAGGGGTGGTGAGTATGGGCTACGACTACGATGTGATCATAATCGGCGCGGGCGTAGGCGGCCTGACCGCCGCCTCCCTTTTGGCCAAGGACGGCTTGAAGGTACTGGTGCTCGAGAGGCTGGAGAGGGTGGGCGGCTGCTGCTCCAACTACGACGTCAACGGCTTCAAGCCAGAGGTGGGAGCGGTCTTCGTCATCGCCCACGAGTTCTACTATAAGCTGTTCGAGCTGCTGGACCTGCGCCTGGAGGATTACCTGGACTGGAGTCTCATAGATCCCGTCTACCAGGTATACCTCGGGGATGGCGAAGAGACGACGTTGCCGCGGGACGTGGACGAGATGGCGGCGGCGATCAGGCAGATAGCCCCCCAGGACGTGGACGGCTACTATCGTTATTGCGCGGACTTGGGCAAGCTCCACAAGGCTTTTACAGGATTCACCACGCACCCCATGCCTGAGATCAGGGACATGAGCAAGCTGTCCAGCCTGGCCAGATTGTTCGCCAGCAAGGACTTCATCCCCGCCGTTCCCATCAACCTCAAGCTGGCCCTCAACAACCTGGAAAAATGCGTTGGCAGCTATTTCACGAACCCATACGTGCAGCTCATATTCGGGTGGGAGAACATGTATGCCGGGCTGCCCGCTCATCGCTGCACCGGGTTGTTCTCTATGATCACCTACATGGGCCACATGGGATATTACTATCCCAAGGGAGGGATGATCGCCATCCCTAACGCCCTCAACCGCATAGCACAGGATTTCGGGGCCGAGTTGCGACTGGGGGCGGAGGTGGAAAGCATAGTGCTCCAGGGCAGGGAGGCCAAGGGCGTGAGGCTGGCGGATGGAGAGGTGCTGAGCGCCCGGGCGGTGGTCTCCAACACCCATTCACGTTTCACCTATCTCAACCTCTTGAGGGATGCGGACCTGCCCGGGTGGGTGACGCGCACGGTGCGCCGTCAACCCTGTTCCATACCGGCGCCAATATTCTACATGGGGCTCTCAGAGCCGCTGGACAGCGTCAAGGCCCACATGTCCCTGGTGACCCAGCAGAGGAGCCAGGTGGACAACATCTGGACGGATTTCTACGACCGCGGCCTGATGTACCGCGCCGCCGATGGCATGTACCTGGTGATGTGCCCCACCTTCGACGACCCGGAACTGGCCCCACCCGGAAAGCAGGTCCTGTCAGCCATATACATCGGTCCATATCGGTTGAAGTACCACAACTGGGACGATATCGCCGACGAGTGGGCCTGGGAATGCATAGACTATCTGGAGAAGAGGTGTTTCCCTGGCCTCACGCAGCGCGTGGAGTGGATGGACTCCGTCCCCCCCACGGAGCTCGAGCGACGGCTCAACGTCGCCGAGGGGGCCTTTTTCGGCATCGAGATGAGCCTGCCCAACCTGGGACCCTTCCGCCCCAATTACCGCTCGCGCCTGATCGACAGGCTCTATCAATCCGGCCAGTGCACGAACCCTGGGCTGGGGGTGCCGGGAGCGATGATCTCGGGGGTGGCGGTAGCCAGCATTATGCTCAACGACTGGCCCAAGAAGCTCTCCTGAGTTTGGCTATGTGGTATGGGATCAGTCAGGACCATTGCTCGCAAGATGTCGAGACGCGCATCTCGTACAGCCAGGGGAGAAACGAGCACGCTCGTGTGTGGCCCTGCAATAACAAAACCACCTGCCCGGGCGGAGCGTGTCAAGCGTCCAGGCACAGGCACCGTGCCGCCACCCTATAGGCGTCGGCGCTTTCGCGCTTCAATCTCTCGTGCGTGATTGTGGGAACGATAGGGGTATTTGACATGGGCACGAACTGATATTATTGTAATGACATGTCAGTACCGAAAAAAAGGATGCCCGCCTCGGAGCGTCGCGAGCATATACTGATGGCTTCAGCCGCGGTATTCTCGCGCAAGGGGTACCGTATGGCCTCCGTCTCGGATATAGTTGAGGAGGCCGGTATTGGAAGAGGTACGTTCTATCTCTATTTCGACTCCAAGAGAGAGATATTCCTGGAGCTGATAGAGGCCTTTTTTAACGGCTATGCCGAGCTCCTGGAGGGGAACCACCGCTATCTGGAGGATGCCTTTAAGCGCGGCAGTAAGGTACTGAGGACCTGGAGGGGAAACATGCTCAGGGTCCTCGAGTACCATCAGGAAAACCCTTACCTCACCAATATCGCTTACCGGGAGGCCCTGGGTAAGGACGAGGACTTCTCCGCCCGGGTGGGCGAGCTCTCGAGCCTGGCGCGAGAGAAGCTGGTGGCTGAGTTCCAGATGATGTACGACCGGGGCATGATGCGAGAGTGCGACGTGGAAGTGGTAACCTCGGTGGTCATGGGGTCCACGATCTACCTGGTCATGGAGCACCTGCTGCCGGAGGGCAAGGCGGACGTGGAGAGCCTGGCGGATATGATAGTCGAATACCATATCCGTGCCCTTATCACGGAGGCAGGGGATGTTGAAAGGGCTCTGCGCAGCGCCCTCGAAGAAAGGTGAGCTGGACGGGTTGCCGCATCAGGGCCATCACGATCCGCGAGGAATATATTATGGCCGAGGAATGCGGCAAGGCGGAGGGCAGGATGCAGGGGCATGGCGGGACGTCGGCCGCATGACGGGAAAGGAGGGGCGAAGCAGGATTATCGTAACAGCTGTATCCCATCAGATGCGTTCCATTACTCGTAGGAATAAGGGGTGAAGCGTATGGTTTCGTTTGAGTTGAGCGACGAACAGAAAATGGTCCAGGAGACCGTCGCCTCTTTCGCAGCCGATCAGATCGAGCCGATCATGCGGGAGAGCGATGAGCAGAACGCGGTTCCTGAAGACATCATCGCCAAGGGATGGGAGCTGGGGCTCCTGGGAGGATGCATTCCGGAGGAATATGAGGGCTTCGGAGAGGAACTCTCGTCCCTCACCGGCCTGATCGCCCTGGAGGAACTGGCCTGGGGAGACCTCTCGGTGGGGCTCCATCTCATGGCCCCCTCCATGCTCGCCATCTCCGTACTCGACCAGGGCACGGAAGAGCAGAAGAAGCAACTCCTGCCGGTCTTCTGCGAGGAGGAATACAAGGCGGCGTCGAGCGCCCTCGTCGAGCCTTACTTCAACTTCTGCGCCTCCGCGCTCAAGGCTACCGCGGAGCGCGATGGTGAGGAATACGTGATCAATGGCAGCAAATGCCTGGTGCCCCTGGCCCAGGAGGCCGAGAACATGCTGGTGTTCGCGGCATCCTCGCCGGGGATGGGCTTCTCCGGTATAGACGGGTTCATCGTACCCGCGGGGGCCAAGGGAGCTACGATAGGGGAGAGAGAGAAGAACATGGGCATAAACGCCCTCGCCACTTACCCGGTCACCTTCAAGGACTGCAGGGTGCCTTTGGCAGCCCGCCTGGGCGGAGACGCCGGGTGCGATTTCCTGAGGCTCCTCTCACGTTCCCGCCTGGCCTTGTCGGCGCTGGCGGTGGGGATGAGCCGCAGGGCAATGGAGTATTCACGCGACTACGCCATCCAGAGGGTCGCCTTCGGGGAGCCCATCGCCTCGCGCCAGGCCATCGCCTTCATGATCGCGGAGATGGCCATCGAGGTGGACGCCGCCCGGCTGCTGGCATGGGAGGCTGCCTGGAGATGCGACAAGAAAATGGATTTCGTAAAGGAAGCCGCGCTGGCCAAGAACTACGCGGCGGAAATGGCCATGATGGTGTGCGACCGCGGTGTGCAGGTCATGGGCGGACACGGCTACGTGAGGGACAATCCCGTCGAGCTGTGGTTCCGCAACGCACGCGGTTTTGCCACCTTTGAAGGCTTCGTGATGGTATAGGGAGGTGGGAAGATGATAGACTTTGAACTTTCTCCGCGCATCAAGGGCACCAAGAACATGGTCCACATGTTCGCTGAAAGCGCCATTCGCCCCATCGCCCGACAGTACGACGAGCAGGAACACGAAAAGCCCTGGGACCTCCTGAAGATGATGCAGAAGTTCATGGGAGGCGGCATCGGCGGCGCCTTCGGCGCCGAGGAGAAGAAGAAGAAGGAGGAAAAGCCGGAGGGCGAACCCAAGGAGAAGAAGCCCCGCGAGACCAACCTGGCCGGTGCCATCACCGTGGAGGAGGTATTCTGGGGCGACGCCGGCATAGCCCTCTCCATCCCCGGACCGGGACTGGGAGGCGCTGCGGTGCAGGCCAGCGGTACGCCGGAACAGAAGGAGAAGTTCCTGGCCCGCTTCGCGGGCGAGGACCCGGTGTGGGGCGCCATGGCCATCACAGAGCCGGAGGCCGGCTCCGATACCGCTAATCTCAAGACGACAGCCGCTCTCGACGGAGACGAATGGGTGCTCAACGGAGAGAAGATCTTCGTAACCTCGGGCAAGAGCGCCCTGGACGATTCGAAGGGCTTCGTCGTGGTCTGGGCTACCATCGACCGCAAGGCGGGGAGGGCCGGCATCAAGCCCTTCGTCGTCGAGCACGGGGCCCCGGGTATGGAGATCACCAAGATCGAGGACAAGATGGGCATCCGCTGCTCGGACACCGTGTCCATCTCCTTCATGGACTGCCGTATCCCCAAGGAGAACATCCTGGGAAGCGCCGAGGTGGTCGACAAGACCAAGACGGATGGGTTCAAGAAGGTCATGGCCACCTTCGATGCCACCCGTCCCCTGGTGGCGGCCATGGCCATCGGTGTAGGCCAGGCGGCGCTGGACTTCCTGAAGCAGACCCTGAAAGAAGAGGGAGTGGAGCTGCGCTACGGCATCAACCCCCATCGCATGACCTCGCTCGAGAGGGACGTGATGCAGATGGAGGCCGACCTCAAGGCCGCTCGCCTGCTCACCTGGAGGGCGCTGTGGATGCTGGACAACGGCCTCCGCAACGACCTGCAGTCGTCCATGGCCAAAGCCAAGGCGGGACTGGCGGTAACGCGCATCACACAGAAGGCGGTTGAGTTGATGGGACCGTTGGGTTACTCCCGGGAGCTGCTGCTGGAGAAGTGGATGAGGGACTCCAAGATCAACGACATCTTCGAGGGTACCGGCCAGATCCAGCTGCTGGTCACCGCCCGGCGTATCCTGGGCTTCACGCGCGATCAGTTAAAGTAAGACCGAGGCACGATGACGAGAGGGGGGCGGATATGCCCCCCTCTTTTTTTTCGCTCGCCTGCAGGGCCGGTTTATGTAAGAAGCAACGACGAGAGGGGGGTGCATATGCGCCCCCTTGCTTTTTCAATGGGTTTTGCGCGCGATTGGTCTGCGCTGGAAAATGCAGGTCTTGAGGCCTGGCCCCAGAGGCGACTACCATAACCCCACTTCTACCCACACTTCCGGGAGAAGAACCTGATAGAATAATCTCAGCTCCGGGAGTATAAAGTTTCCAGAGAGAGCGTAAAGCTGACTTGGGCCGCGCTCCGCAGCCATGATAGCGGCCGCCGCAAGGGAGCCGCACAGATCGACATGGGATTGCTGCAACTGGCACATCCCGGTGTCCTGAAGTGGTAGGGATGAGGGAAGCGAAACGATCCTGGGATGGGAGTATGAACGGGCAAGAAGGGTCCGGTAAAGCTTCGCATAGCGATGGTTTGCCCGGGAGGAGATGGGTCAGGGGCAAGGGACTATCCGCATTCAGCCCGGTGCTCCGCATGTGCAAGGAATGCGGTGTACCCCTGGACATATCCAAGGGCCACATCTGGGAAGAACACGGGCGCATCCTCAGTCACGACGCTTCCCAGAGGCTGATCATCGTGGAGCGGAAGATCATTGACGGCATCCTGGAAAAGGTCGCAGTGAAGGTCGGCAAGGACGTCGAAAAGATATTCATCTACGCGAAGGCCTTCGATGCCAGCCATTACGTGCGCTCGATGATGGTGGGATGGAGGAAGATCGCCACGGGCTACCCGCTTGTCAGGCGTCCCTTTTACGAGCTGCTCTGCGATCGCGCCCGCATCCTTGGCATGGCCGACGCCAGATTACTGGACTATCAGAAGGGCAGGGAGGTGAAGATCTCCTGCACCCAGTGCTATAACAGGACCTTCTTCGCGGGGGATATACTGGGCGCGGTCTATGCGGGCGAGAACAAGGAAGCTGCGATAGAGGTCGTCGAAAACGACGGGGAGATCGTCTACACGGCGACCGTGCTGGAGAACGACCGCTGTGAAGCCATCGAGAGATATTCCTTCTCCTGGGAAGTACCCCTGCCCGGCTATATAAGTTACAAGCGCTGCAAACGCTGCGGCATCCCCTTCTCGGTCAGCTTCTTCTCCTGGGACATCCCCAGTGGTCTGATGGTCGATACCCACAACGGTGAGCAGGTGACCCTGATCGATGTGGCGGGCATGAACGCCGCTTACTCGGAGGTGAAGGCGAAGCATGGCAGTTGGGTGGACGAGTTCCTGGCCTCAGAGATCAAGACCATGGTGGACGGGATCCTGCCCGACCTGGTGTGGAAGAGGCGCCGCACAGAGGAGAGGATCCGGGATCTCTTCTTCCTGGCATACCGTGGCATGGGCAACCCCATCTTCACAGAACCCACCGCGGACGGCATCAGGGCCAGGATAGAAAACCCGTTCAATTACCCCATCGTGGCCGGCATAGCGGCATCTTTTTTAGCGCGCGGTAAGCCCATGGCCTTCGACTGGGAGAGATCGATGCCCGGCCGTCTGGAGCTGAACCTGCATTTCCTATAGGTGATGAAGGCCGTGGCGGAGGCAGTCACACCTCGGGCTGGTTGCGCTTGAAGAGGCCCCCCCATTCTTCCTGCAGGAGGTCGAACAACTCCCTAACCTCGCCGCGCATCTCCGTCTTGCGCTCATCCTCCTTGATACGCCGGCGGGTCTTGAAACTGGGATCGTGGAAGACCTTGCGGACGAGCTCGGCGGCGCCGTCCTCGCTGAACTCCGCGGTGAGGAACATGGCCTGCCGGCTCTCCTCGCCGTCCTTGTGCCATTTCTCGACGGCGATGCCGTAGTAGCGGCAGAGTACGTTCTTGGCCTTGATGAGTTCGAACTCATCAACGGCGAGCTCACGAGCGATATCCTCGTCGTAGACAAAGCCTTTAGCGAGTATCAGGTAAGCTATTCTCTCAGCGAGTTCATGCGGGTCCAAGGGTAACACCTCTTTAACTGCAGCTTCGTAGACACTATTATATCGGTATTATAGTGCGGGCGATTTAGGGAGGAAAAAGGATCCCGGGGATGTGAGCGCTGTGAGGATCATATCTGGATGCAAGGTGGCAGCGGCAGCGGCGGCGTTGATGCTGCCCGCAACGGCGGCCAGCGTCGCCATCTTGACCCGCAGAGCCCTGCCCCGCATCAAGGGAGAACTCATGCTCCCGGGGCTCGAGGGGGAAGTGCGGGTGGACTACGACCGCTGGGGAGTCCCCCATATACGATCGCGCTCACTGGAAGACGCCATATTCGCGCAGGGCTTCGTCACCGCGCAGGACCGCATGATCCAGCTTGAGCTATTCCGCCGCATCGGCGCAGGTACCCTGGCAGAGGTCATGGGGCGGAAAGCCCTCTCTATAGATACGTTCATGCGGGACATGGGCATGCGCCGCACCGCATCCCGCATCGCGGAGTACCTTCCCTCTGATACACGCAGGTATCTCGAGAGGTATGCCGCGGGGATCAACGCATATCTGCAGAGCAGGCGGAGCGCTCTTCCGATCGAGCTCATCCTGCTGGCGGCCGGCCGGCCGCGGCCATGGACGGTAGTGGATTCCTTGAACTCCATGCTCTTTTTCAACTGGACCATGGACGCCACCTGGACCGCGGACCTCATGCGCGGCAGGCTCATCAGGTCCTTGGGGAGGAAAGAGGCGGAGATGCTCCTTCCTGCGAGCGGGCCTACGAACAGGCCTACGGTTGCGTGCGGCGAGGGGAAACCTCCGGCGAGCGTAGATCCGTCGCCCGATTGCGAACTGGATTTCCTGCCTTTTAAAGGAGACGATCCACCCTGGATGGTGAAAAAGGTGTTCGTCCACGCCCAGGGTTCGAACAACTGGACCCTGAGGGGGGCGCGGACATCGACCGGCAAACCGTACCTCTGCAACGACCCCCACGTCCAGCACACCATACCGACCCTGTTCTACCTCAGCCATATAAGGTCGCAGCAGCCGCATTGCGACGTCATCGGTGCGACGTTTCCCGGCATCCCGGGCGTGTTCATAGGGAGGAACGAGCACATCGCCTGGGGTGCCACCAGCCTCAGTCCCGATGTCGTGGACCTGTACATAGAGACCTTCGAGGATGAGACCTCTCTACGCTACCGCGCCGGCGGCGGGTGGGAGGAAGCCGAGAGCACCGAGGAAGTGATAAAGGTCTTTCCCGGCCGCAAGGTGAGACACCAGGTGATATCGACCCGCCGCGGACCGCTTATCGCCAGGAAGGGGAACAAGGGACTGGCCCTCAAGTGGGTGGGGCACGACCCGGAAAACGACAGCGCCGGCTGCTTTGTGCGTTTGGGGATGGCCAAGGACTGGGAGGGGTTCAACCGCGGCCTCGAGGGTTACTCGGGACCCGCGGTAAACCTGGTCTACGCAGATACGGAAGACAACATCGCTTATGTCGCGGCTGGACGCATCCCGCTGCGGCAGGGGCACGACGGCTCCGTGCCGCTACCCGGCGATGACACAGCATATGAATGGAGGGGATACATCCCGGCGCAGGAGATGCCTCGGACCCTCAACCCGGAGCAAGGCTGGATCGCCACCGCTAACAACCAGGTGGTCGACGCGGGCTATCCCTACCACCTGACCTCCATGTGGGAGCCATCATGCCGCCAGGCACGTATCGCGGAACTGTTGGAGGCAAGGGAGAAGCACGACCTGGAACATATGCGGGATATACAGGGCGACATCTTCACCTATCACGGCAGCGTATTGAGGCGGGAGATGATGCGTGCCTGCGAGGAGTGGAAAAACGCGAGCCCGCATGCGAGGAAGGCCCTGGATATACTCTCGCGATGGGACTGCCGTGCTGCCGAGGACAGCGCAGGGCAAGCGCTGTACTACGTCACCTGGAAAGTGCTCACGGAGCGTCTCCTGCGCCACCGCCTTGGACACCGCATGTATTTCGAGTACACGACCTCCTTTTTCAACGTCAACCACGCCGTGGAGAGGATACTCACCGCCCGCTGCGAAGCATGGCTTCCCCCCTCGGCCTCCACATTCGAGGAGTTGCTCCTGCAATGCCTCGAGGAGGCCGTGGTGCGGCTGCAGGTGCGCTTCGGGACGCCGGCTATGGAGGAATGGGATTGGGGCCGGCTGCACAGCCTGGAGATCCCCCATTTTATGGCGGCGTTGAAGCCGCTCGACCGCCTGCTGAACCTGGGACCGGTACCGTTTGGGGGAGACGGGGAGACGGTGAACTGTGCTTTCCCCGCGGGAGACCCCACCATACAGGTACTGGCACGCTCCTCCATGGGAGGCGGGTCCGAGTTGCCCTTCCTCCCGGGGTTCCACTCTGACCGGGTTTACGCCGGGCCCGTTTTCAGGATGATCGTGGACCTCTCACCGCACGGGAGGTCCGTGTGGAGCCTGGACGTGGGGCAGTGCGCGCATCCCATGAGCCGCTTCTACCGCGACTTTTTCCCCGTGTGGAAAAAGGTAGGCCACGTGCCCATGGCCTTTCGCGATGAGGAAGTACGGGAGGCAACCTACAGCACCCTGTTGCTGAAGCCATGCTCCTGACCTGGTTGAGCAGATGTATGCGTGCCAGGCTGACCCCCGGCTTGATGAAAGGCCTCGCGCACTATTCTCGGTCAGCCTGGAGCGCAGCGACGTGGCGATCTCGTTTGGGACGAGGTTGCCTTCGAGCTTCCAGGCCGCAAGGCGACTGGCACCTCGGCTGCACTCGGCACAAGCACCGTGCCGCCGAAGACGGCAGCGTCGCTTTCGCGATGCAGGCTATCGAATGTGGTTGCCGACTCAGCGGTGCGCCGACAGGTTGGTGATGAAAGACCTGCTCCCGCTCTCCTCACGCAGGTACTCGTCGAATTCGTCCTCGGTCACCTCCACTCCCGAGTGGAGGAAGAGGGTGTAAAGATAGAAGCTCATGTAGGTCCATTCACGCTGCAGGTCCTCTATGAACTTCTCGCGCTTGCTCTTAACCGGGATGAGCCGCTCGCCCTCGTATTCGAGCTCGTTGATCTTTCTCCTCAGGTCCCTGCAGGTGCGGATAGCGTCGCGCGTCTCGTATTCCAGGTCTATCTTGCTCATATTGTTGATATTAAGTATCCAGGGGGGGATGACATCGGATGCCTGCCCATGTTTATGCAGGTTGTAATAGGAGGCCAGTTTCCTAAGAATCTCCTCGGGCACTTCAACCATGTTCTACCCTCCTAGGCTTTCCTGTCGGTCTTGACATGAAGCGGGTCCAGGGTGAGTATTTTGCGTGCAAGGTCGGGATGGCGGGCGATGAAAAGCAGTTCGTCCTCGACCAGCGGCTTCTGGGTAGTGACGTTGGCGTACCTCACGAGCTCCAGGATGTCCCTGGCCTCCTCTTCGGTCTGGAATTCGACCTCGAGTTTCTCGTAGACGTTGCGGAAGCCCTTGATGCCGGAATACTCTCCCAGCGTGATATTGCGGCCCGTCTCGATGACCTCCGGTTCGCCCCTCCCCAACTCCTCGTAATCATAGAGCTCATAGTTGCGCCTGCTCTTGAGAGCGCCGTCGGCGTGGATGCCAGATTCGTGCGCGAAAGCGTTGTTGCCTACGCCGGGTTGGTTCACGGGGATGGGTACGCCAAAGGCGTAGGAGGCGTACTTGGCGGTCTTCCATGCCGTCATGAGATTGACGGAGTCGTCCAGGACCTCTTCGCCGTCGAAGAGCGAGGATTTCTTGATGGCAAGGATGGTGGAGACGAGGTCTGAGTTGCCCGCCCGCTCCCCCATGCCGTTGATGGTGGTGTTGATGTAAGCGTTGACCCCTCCATCAAGCGCCCCCTTGGCGCCGGCGATCGAGCAACCGACGGCCATGCCCAGGTCGTTGTGGAAATGCAGCTCGATATCGATGCCGGTCTCTTCCGCCAGGAGCTTGATGCGGTCGTAAACGGTGAACGGATCGTTGAAACCGAGGGTATCGCAGTAGCGCAGGCGCTCTGCGCCGTGCTCCATGGCCGCATGGGTGAACTCGATGAGGTGCTCGTCGGAGGTGCGCGATGCGTCCTCGGCGTTGACCCCGATGCACTCGAAACCGAGATCTCTGGCCTGTTCCAGGGCTTCGCACATCAAGCGGACCACGTCCTTGAACTCGTAGCGACCGTTCCATTTGCCGCCGATCATCTGGTCTGAGGTGGAGATGGAGATGTTGATGCATTTCAGCTTGGGTACCATCTCGCGCGCGATTCCGACGTCCCCGGCGACCGCGCGCACCCATCCCGATAGGCGGGCGTGATGGATCGCTCCACGCTGCATGAGTTCCAGGTTGGCCTGGAGGTAGTTGCTCTCGTGGCGGGTGGTGGGAAATCCGAACTCACTCTGCCAGATGCCCATCTCGTCGAGGAGCATGTTGATGATGGTCTTCTCCAGCTTGGCCAATCCCAGACGTGAGGTCTGGACGCCGTCGCGATTGGTGACATCGACGATATAAATGCGGTTGCGGCCGTCGTTCTCGCCGCTCCCTATCGCGCTCCCGGCAAGTTCCGTCATCTATTGCCTCCCGGTTCGCCTGTCATGGATATCGAGGTCCTTAACCGCAGTATAGAGTATATCAAAGAGGTCCTTTATCTGCTCTCTCTCCAGGCAGGAGAAAGCGATGCGCATATCCCGCTCTCCGATGGCTATGGCGCCCACCCCGTAGGCGTCCAGAAGATGCTTGCGCAGGCGCTCCGCGTCCGTATGAAGCAGCTCCAGGCACATGAAATAGCCCGCATTGAAGGGGTAGGGGCGGAAAGCGTCTGCGTAATCCGGTGATGCGACGACGCGCTTCAGCTCGTCGTACCTATCCCGCAGGAGGTCGAACTTCTCCTTCTTCTCATCCTCGTAACCGGCCGACTTTATGGCGTGGATAAGCAGGGATTGAGACGGCGTGGAGCTCTTGGATATGGTACCGCGGATCAGCCCCCCCACCTTTTTCTCCAGGGCGTCGTAAACGGCATGGCGGTCCCCGTCCACGCACAGGGAAAAGCTGATGAAACCAAGCCGGAAGCCCCACACGTAGTCCTCCTTGGTGGGGCCGTCCACCTTGATGGCGGTGAGGCGGGGATGGGAATCGGCGAGGAGGGAGAAGAGAGATTCCTTAAACACGTCGTCATCGTAGAAAAGACCCGTATAGGCATCATCTACACAGGCGACCACGTTCGCGCCGGCCTCGGCCGCATCCACCAGCGCTTCCGCCATGGCTGCCGCCTCTTCAGGGTACGGGGTGTATCCGGTCGGGTTGTTGGGAAAATTGAGTAAGACCAGGACTTTGGGCCGGTCTTTGTTGGAGAGCAGGGCGTCGCGGAAAGCCCGCGTGTCCACCCCACCCTCGGGGCCGAAAAAAGGATAGAAACGGATATCAGCGCCACGGCGGGTGCCGAAGATCATGCGGTAATTGCCCCACATCTTGTCCGGCAGGAGCAGGACGTCTCCGGCGTCGCAGAACATATCCGCGTAGATGCTCAGGCCGTGGGTCAGGCCGTTGGTGACGATGGGCATGGAGAAATCCTTCCTCTGCAGTCCAGGACTGAGCTTCAGCTGGTGGTCGCGCCACAGATGCCTCAGCTCCTCCAGGCCCGTGGTCGGTGCGTAGGGGAAGGTCTCCTCGGGCTTGAGGTATTTTATGTATTTTCTCAGGCTGCGGAGGTAAAGCGGCTTGCCCTGCATGGTGGCGATGCCTATGGTGGCGTTGTAACGGTAGGCGGATTTTTTTGCCTCTGCCGTCTGAGTGAGGATGCCGCGGGGAAAATACAGTTCGCGTCCCAGGGCTGAGAAGGCGTCATAGAGCAGGGGGGCGTGCGCCCTGATCGTCTCGTTTAGCTCTATTGCCAGCGGGTCGATGGTGCCACCTCCTTCACCGGTATGTAGCTGAAGCGATGCTCCGAGAGCAGAAGCAAAGCGGTTTCGCGCTGCGATTCTCAATAATTATATAGGAAGGCGATGATGGCGTATACAACGTTTGACCTCGTTAGACGTTATGTTTACAGCCGAAGAGCAGGCACGGCGTACATCTATGTGGCGGGGCGGAAAAAGGGTTATGCGCAGGCCTCGCAACCACATCTCGGCCGGCCTGCAAGGTGATGGTGGTCTTCAGGTCGCCAACGTTTGTCCTATCCGGAAACGCCATTGGGGGTTGCAGAAAAAGCCTGGAAACATCGCAACCGGCGGGGCGGAAAGCAGGAGTGCAGAGGAATGGACCCGCTATCTGCAAAAGCCTTCGCTATGCATCAGGCACTGGGCAAAGGCGGGGGCAACGTAAGAACGAGCACGGCGATAAATCAGGGTCTCCCCAGCCTGATCTTGGCGATATCCCAGGCATAATCGTAGAGGTGCATGCCCTTGGAGAGGGCCAGGGTCTCTCCGGCGTCCACACCGATCTCGTCGGCCATGTATTCCTTGAGCAACTGGATGCCCGCAAGGTTGCTGGGAAAACCAGCCCAGAGGTCCCAGGAGCGGAAATATACCACGAAATGGAGTTTGCGTTCCTCGGGATAGATGCGGGTATCTATCTGGCGCAGGCAGGGAGGGTCCTCCAGGTAGATTGCATCCGGGTCGCATACCGCCATGCAGGCCTGGTTGGTGCCGAAACCCTCCTCGCGGTAGATGCGGATGACCTCCTGGACCTGGTCCTCCAGGTACATGCCGTAGGTATAATCCTCGTTATCCGCCTTGGAACAGGCAGAGCAGAGCTTCTCCAGGTATGCATGGACGTACTCCATGTCGGTGGGTGGAGGCAACCCGACCCCCGGGGGGATGTCCGGTATCAGGGGGCGCGTCTCGGGGTAGTGAATCTTGATCACCACGAAGTCGTATTCCATGCGCCGGTTGCCTTTGAAACTGCCACGTTCGATGCGGTATTCCCGGCCCTTCTCGAAGATATTGTAAATGCACTGGAACCAGGCGTCTGGCAGATCCCTGGCCTCTATGAAGGTTAGGTCCATATCTGCTTTGAGCTCCCCTCTCCGTTTCGCGCACTATTCAACAAGGTGTAGTACAACTCCTTCACGCATATCATATTACCACCGGGCGATGACGATGGAAGGTGGCACGGCCGGGCGGCCGGTGGGTGGGCCTCCGCCGGGGTCTGTCTGGTAGAATTAAGAGGGAGTAACGCGCCTTGAGGAACGGTGGTGTTGCGAGGAAGGAGCCTAGAGACGACGTGAGTG
Source organism: uncultured Actinomycetota bacterium (assembly GCA_964354675.1). Lineage (GTDB taxonomy): Bacteria > Actinomycetota > Geothermincolia > Geothermincolales > RBG-13-55-18 > SURF-21. The sequence continues at coordinate 15,545 of CAYHAT010000004.1, forward strand.
ACCAGCTGATCGTGGGAGGGTGCGACGTAGGGTCAACCACTGGAAAGGCCCTGCTCATGAGGGATGGAGAGGTACTCGGATACTCCATAATCCCCTGCGCGGTGCGCCCGGAGGTGACAGCGGAACTGGCCTTGGAGAAGACCCTCGCTGCGGCGGGGCTGTCAGCGCGCGAGGAACTGGCCTACATGGTGGGCACCGGATATGGCCGGGTGCGCATACCCTTTGCCTCCGAGAACGTATCCGAGATAACCTGTCATGGCCTCGGCGCCTTTCATCTCAATCCCGCCGAACGCACCCTCGTCGACATCGGTGGGCAGGATTGCAAGGTAATAAAACTAAGCCCCAAAGGAAAGGTCGTCGACTTTGCCATGAACGACAAGTGCGCGGCGGGCACGGGAAGGTTCTTCGAGGCCATGGCACGCGTGCTAGAGATCTCGCTACACGACCTTTCGGAACTATCCATGCGGTCGCATGACCCCGCCCAGATAACGAGCCAGTGCAGCGTTTTCGCCGAATCGGAGGTGATCACCCTGCTCAACGAAGGCGCGGAGGTCTCGGATATCGCGGCGGGTATCAACGAGGCCATTGCGGCGCGCCTTGCTTCCATGATCCGCAAGGTGGGCCTGGAGGAGGAGGTGACCGTATCCGGGGGATGCGCCAAGAACCGCGGACTCATCGCAGCCCTGGAGAAGAAACTCGGTCTGCAGGTCAAAGCCCTGGGCATGGACCCCCAGGTCATCGGGGCCCTGGGTGCGGCTCTCATCGCAGGCAGACGGATGCGGGATGGCGAGGGCCGATCATAGGGGGCCGGCAACGATCCCCGATCTACTTGACAACCCGTCTTTACTACCGTGGCCGGTGAGACGAAGATCATAGAGGGGCTTCAAGTCTGGCTGGGCAGGAGGGGGAGAAGATGAAGGAAGACGACCGGCAGGCAGGGGAAGAGCGTTATCTCGAGAAGATAAAGGAACTGGACCTGATCTGGCGCATCAACGAGCAGATCATGTCCTTCCGGAACATGGATGCCCTCCTGGAAAGTATTCTTGTGGGAGCGGTGGAGGTGATGGGGGCCACCTCTGGCTCCATTATGCTCATCGAACCCCCGGGAAGTGACACCCTGGTGGTGAAGGCAGCACACGGCTTGCGCAAGGAGGTCGTGAGCAAAGCCCAGTGCAAGGTGGGCGAAGGAATAGCCGGATTGGTGGCTGAACGGCGCGAGGGGATGCTCCTCCTGGACGACCTCATGGATCCTCGCCTGCGCACGCGGCGTAAGGTCGCGGACGCACTCAGCGTCCCTATCGTGGAGGAGGGGGAGCTGCTGGGAGTCCTCAACCTCAATACCAAGAGGGACCAGGCCTTCGGGGAGTTCGACCTCTTTTTACTCAATACACTCATCAAGCAGGTGGCGATCGCCATCGAACGCGGTAGGCGCATGGAGGAGATACGCCTGCGTCTGGGAGAGCTGGAACAAGAGGAAAAGGTGACCCTGGAAGAGATGCAGCGGCTCACCAGGGAACTGGATGGTGCGCGCCGCAATTACCAGGTGCTGCGCCAACAGCTCGACAAGCTACACAGGGACCTGGCGGCGTTATCCGGGCCGGTGGCCTGAGGCCGTGGCCAGGGTCTTCGGAGGACGACCAGATCTGGAGGAGAATGACCATGAAGGAAGCGAACCGCTATCTGCTGGCTCTGTACACCAGCCCACGCCGCAATGGAAACACGGCACTGCTTCTGGATGCGCTGGTGGAAGGCGCCGCGGAGGCCGCTTTCAGGGTGGAAGGATTCCATACCGCCGACATGGATATCCGGCCCTGCCGGGCCTGCAACCACTGCTTCAAGGAAGGGGAATGTATCCAGGATGACGATATGCAGATCATCTACCCCCATCTCTTCGAGGCGGGAGGAGTGGCAATGGCCGCGCCCATATTCTCCATGAACATCTGTGCCCAGGCCAAAGCCCTGATAGACCGCTGCCAGCGCATCTGGTCCATCCGCTACGTGCTGGAAAAGAGCCCGGTGCAGCCGGGATTCGCCGCTGAGCGCAGGGGCTTCTTCCTCTCCTGCTGCGGTCGGGACAAGCCCGAGACCTTCGCGTGTACACGGCCGACCATGGCGTATTTCTTCTATATCATCCAGATCAAGGACTGGACCCCCCTGGGTTTCGCCGGCGTGGACGAGGCCGGAGACATCCTCGAGGTAGATGGGGCGTTGCAGCAGGCCAGGGAGCTGGGGAGGTCGCTGGGCGGAACTAGCTGATCGTATCGGGATGGACTGTGGCCACGCATGTTGCGCCAGGCAGACCGCAAGTGTTTTCACACTCCAGGGTTGCAAGGTGTTTCCCGGGAGATGGATGAAGAGCGGAGACCCCATATCGTTCCAAGCTACTCGACGTCGGCGGCTATCTACAACCACGTGGTGGGCTGCTTCGCGTTCGAACATTGGAGGGAGAATCTCGATCGCCTGGAGAGAGGATACGGCTTTGACCTCTCCCGCGTCGCCGATGCAGTTCGCGGCCGTGCCTGAAAGAGTAGCCGGGATTACGGCAGCGATTTCCGGCATGATCCACGTCGCTCACTTTCGATCCTATGGCATTGCGCTATAATCGTCTCATCACATCGGTTACATGGTTCGGCTTTCATTTGCGGCACCAATCCGTTCATTTTAAGTGATATGTATGGCACGCTTGGGGAAACGGGGGTTAAACACAATGCTGCAACACGAGATGAGCCCGATCTGCACACGAGCGTATTGCCAAGAAGCAGTCCGGTACAGATACCTAGCGAGAGGGAGGGGAATGCCATGGCATTGATGAACGGCGGAGAAGTGCTGGCAAGGGCCTTGCTACAGGAGGGGGTTAGATGGGTCTTCGGCGTTCCGGGGGCGCAGCCCATAACCTTCACCGATGCCATAGCCCGCGTGGGCAGGCCGAACGGCATGGATTTCATCATGACCCACCACGAAGCCGCGGCGGCGCACATGGCGGACGCCGTCTCTCGCTCCAGTGACATGGTGGGGGTATGCTTAGGTACGGTGGGGCCTGGTGCGGCCAACCTGGTGACCGGGGTCTACGCAGCCTATAACGACAGCATCCCCATGGTGGTGATCACCCCCCAGATCCACTCCAACCGATCCTACCCCTTCAAGGGCTCTCAACAGGAACTGGACCAGATCCATCTCTTCCGCCCCATAACCAAGTGGAACGGGCTGGTCAACCGATACGACCGCATACTGGATATGGTGCGGTGGGCTTTTCGGGAGGCGACCACTGGAAGACCCGGCCCCGTGCACCTGGACTTCAACGTAGACGTGCTCTTCGGGAACGGAGAAGTCGCTGAATCCGAATTCATCTCACCGCAGCGTTACCGCGCCGTGGAGCGTCCCCCCGGCGATCCCGGTCTCGTCACCGAGGCGGTGGAGATGCTCCTGCAAGCGGAGAAGCCGCTTATCCACTGCGGCGGGGGAGTGATGCGCTCCAAGGCCTGGGACGTGGTGAGGGAACTGGCGGAATACCTGCAGATCCCGGTGACCACCAGCGTTGCGGGCAAGGGGACGCTCCCCGAGGACCACCCCCTGCTGTTTCTGGTAAAGGGCATGGGCGCGATCATGGCCGAATCCACCTCGGACCTGGTCCTCAACGTGGGATGCACCATGTCTGAGCTCGACTTCTGGGGGAAGCCCAGCATGTGGGGAGAACCCGCTGCGCAGAAGTTCATCCACGTGGACATCGATCCCTCCAAGATCGGCCTCAACCGGGAGTTCGACCTGGGTATCATAGGCGATGCCAAGAAGGTCCTACGCCAGATAGTAGACGCGGTAAAACAGAAGACCGGACCGGTGACGCAGCGCGATTTCATCGCCGATTACCGGGAACTCGAGGAACAGACGTTGAACAGCTATGCGGAGATGGCCGCATCCGACGCCAAGCCCATACATCCAATGCGGCTGATCTCCGAGGCGGTGGAGTTCCTGAGCCGCGACGGCATCATGGTCATGGACGGTGGCAACACCGCTCTGTGGACGAACATCGCCGGCAGGGTCTACCAGCCACGCTCCTTCCTCTTCGCCAAGGGCACCGGCCAGCTCGGGGTGGGGTTGCCGTACGCCTTGGGGGCCAAGATCGCCAATCCAGACCGGCCGGTATATATCCTGCACGGCGACGGTTCCTTCATGCTCAACTGCCAGGAGGTGGAGACGGCGGTGCGGCTGAAGTTGCCGGTCATCGACATCGTCTCCAACGACAGCGCCTGGGGGATGATCAAGGGCGCCCAGCACGCCGCCTTCGACAACAGGTATTGCGGGGTGGATTTCTGCGATATCCGTATAGACCTCCTGGCCGAGTCCATGGGGGGGAGGGGCATCAGGGTGGAGAGCCCGGACGAGATCCGTCCCGCCTTGGAGGAGGCTGCGGCATCGGACCGCATAACGGTCATCGACGCGGCCGTGGACCGGGAGGCCAACCTGGACGTGCCTGTCCTTTTCGGGATGATCGTCGACCTCTGGCTGCAGGGATGCGACTCTCCCTATTGTGGGTTGGAGGAATAAGGCGACTGGGCAACTGGTGTTCTACCGGCCCGGCAACGTCCTCTCCGCCGATGGCTGGCGCGATCTCTTAGGGCCCATAGTGGAATGATATCGAGGGGCGGGAAAGAAGCTCTAGTTCCGGGCCGAGGACTTTGGGGGCATATGAAGAATACTGGTTTGGAAGAAATGCACATATATGAATATATTAAACATTTGATTGTACGGGAAAAGCAATACTTTTCAGCAAAGGAATTGACTCTCTATCCAGGCAGCAGGGTCACCATTCGTGACCGCGCAGCCTACGGGTTGATGGTCATATAGGGGCGCGGTACGTTCGGCGGTATTCCTGTAGAATCCCCGAACCCTGTTCGGTTCGGTCACATGACCAATTATGAGTTGTTCGTAACGGTCAAGGCAGCTCGTGAAGGAATAACAACAACGAATACCAGCGATAATGAGGATGTGGTCATACTCAAACACTTCAGGCCCGCCGTATCAGGTTGCATTCATCGGCATCTCTGCATCAAGATCGGTTTGACAACTAATAAGGAGGCGGAATTTGATTTATACAAAATCCCTCATACCGGAAATATTGAAATGTGCCTTAGTTTATGCCGGCATGACTTTTAATTATGTTCTTCCCGGCGACCGCATGAAAAGCGCTATGCCCCACCAGAGAGATTGGTGGCAAAAACCAGGTCTTGGGTTGATGTACCAGATTGAGTATCGGCCGGGATGGGAATGGGACAGAAGTTATACTCAGTTTAATGCCTCGATGAGGGATGAGAATAACCATTTCAATTTCAACGGTCCCGATTGCAAAATATCACAATGGGTTGATCTCAGTAAAAATGTAGCGGCTGCTGACTATCATATTTTAGAGATTAAATGGCATGATGGCATCTGCTATTTCAATACAGCCTTCACTGATTGGAAAACAAACAGAGATTATGCTGGGGAGTTTGCTGGATTAAGCCGCGCATCGAAAATTCCATTCATGTATTACTATTCATCCGTTTTCGATCACAATCCGCAGTTCGATGATATGCAACCCGATCGTACGGTGACACCGTCTTTTATTGGAACCCGACCTGAACATGAATATATCGAATATCTATTAAAACAGTATCGAGAGATTATTGATCAATATGCACCGGATGGCCTATGGCTTGACTGGTATTGGGCGGACCGCTCAACCAAAGAAACGATTGCCTTCTTAAAGAAGCATTATCCGGAGACGGTTATGACGTTTAATCTTGCTAGTTACTTTTCAACGGGATTCAATAAGCTGCATTACACTTCCGGTGAATCGCATACATTGGCTGGCCCAGTTGTGAAATTACGCACCGAAGCCTCAGGCCTTAAGGTCCCTGTTTTTAGCAACGTTTGGAAATGGTCCAATTTCAACCGGGCGCTCTTTGAGCATCCTTGGGAACTTATTACCCCTGCTGGAAAATGGTGGCAGGACCACAGTCTCAGAGATGACCCCCTTGAGCTTGTGCGGATGGCTGCCATCGTAATGGCCAGCGGCGGCAAGATCTGCCCAGGCCTAACGGCTCAAATGGACGGCACCATCTACCCTGATCAGATTAAGCAGATTGCTATCCTCGGAGACTGGTATAGATCACGTGCGCGTCTTTTTACGGAATCGGCACCATTGCGGTATCGTTTCGCAAGGGTTCCGGGTATTACGGTCAGCGATACAGCGATAAAACCCATATGCGCATTACAGGATAGGGATTATATTGTTCATTTAATCAATTTTACAGGCATTAAGAGCGGTGTCACCGTTACGCTGGATAAAAAAGAATGGCAATCTATCAAACAGATCATTCTGGAACCGAGTAATAAGGAACTTGCATTGACACACAATGCAAATAACTATATTGTCCAAATTCCGCCAGAGGATCTTGATACGGCCGATACTATCCTCAGGATTACCCCCCGCTCGTGTTAGGAGGAAGACCAACGTGCTGATGCAATCATGCGATGCTATGAACTGGCCGAAGAAAAACCGAGGGGGTCAACCAGCTTGTTGTGGGATCTCACCACGTTCTTCGCCACGGCGCTATTATTGATGTAGTATTCAGCAATACAAGCATGGATGCCTTTGAGGTTTGATATGATAAATGCGGGATCAATATATTCGTGGCCTCTTGCTCATTCCTGGTGATAATCTCACGTTCATGCTCTAGCATGGTCTTTACATAATTGCGGGTATTCTTAGCAAGGAATATGGCATAAATACAATTGTAGGGCTACACCAGGGTGTTCTCGTTTCTTCCTAGCCCTGGCATATACGCATATCAGCACTTTGTTTTGGGGGCCTTGTTTGAGCGTGATCTGGTTTCAGGGGGATTAGTCGGTGGATTCCGCGCATTCCTCCTCTTCCTGGCGGTCTTCCCAATCGTCGGGCAGGAGCTCGAGTATGCGCTCCCGGATGATGGCGGTTATCTGGGGCAGCACCTTGTGGGGCCTGCCTTGCAACTGCGGGACCTCGAAAGGCTTCCCGATGTTCATGTGGTAGTCCTCGCCCTTGGTCTCCGTAACCCCTATAGGCAAAACCCGCACTCCGGTCTTCCAGGAAAAATAGGCGGCTCCGTGGGTAAAGGGATGGAGGACACGGTCGTCGTGGCGGGTGCCCTCGGGGAAGATCCCCACGCAGTCCCCCTGGTCCAGAAAAGCGATGGTACGGCGTATGGCCTCCGGACCCGGCCTCTCCCGGTCAACGGGGTAGGCGAAGAAGATGCGCACCATGAGGCACTCGAAAAGGCTGTTGCGAGGGTCAAAGGCCTCTTTCTTGGCCATGTAGCGCACGGGACGCTTCAAGGCAAGGTTTATCGCCACGGGATCCTTGCGGCTGTTGTGGTTGGCTACCACCAGCAGTGGCTCCTTGCGCGGGACGTTCTCGTAACCGCTGCTGCGAAAGTGATAGATGGTGGCAACCACCCGGAATATAGGCCAACCGATCCAGAACCTCACCAACGTCCTCACCTCCTGAACGCCGGGACTTTTTAATGATAATATCAAGGTATCGGGGGCAGGACCACAGAAATATTAGTAGACGCAAGGAAGCAGTCACAGCTTCTCGGAGGCGGTTTTCCGTTTGCAGGGTCACAACCGCATAGGGGCTGGTCGAAGGGAGAGTCAGCTATTGGTCAAGCAGAGAGCGTTCTTCTACTACTATAAAAACGCTCCCGGCCTGGGGATCCTTGCACATCACGAACAGGAGGGTTGGGAGAGGGCCAACTTCTACAGTTTCGGGGTGGATATGGACAACTTCCAGAAAGGCCTGGAGGAAGGCTGCGAAGCCGACCTGTTGAAAGAAGGCCTGCTGGCTGCAAGGCCCGCTCAATCGAGGGTGATCATCGCGGGAGGAGTGGTGTTCAAGGGCCTCACCTGCCTGGCCGGCGAGGGGAGCGAAGCCGGGCGCCTTATGGGGGCTTTCGAGAAAAGGGTCTCCGGCTTCCGCACGGTGGAACCGCGCGAGATGGCCGTGGTGGGATCCATATCGCCCCTGGACGTAAATTGCTTCACCTACAGCAAGAAGGTCATCGGCATATCCCGGGTGGTTTTCTTCGAATACGCAACCCAGATGTCGCTGGTGGGGGTGTATCGTGACCAGGATCGCAACCTGGTAGACGAGCTGTACGCGGATCTCACCGGGCTCAACGAATACATGACCATACCCAACCCCTTGCGCACCGACGAGAGGGACCAGCGCGTGGAGGTGAACATGTTCATGATCCGGCACCCCGTCAAAGAGGAATTGCAGGCCGATTTCGTGCAGGCCATCATGAAGACCCCGGCGCTGGCCTTTTATAGCGGCTGAAACCTGCGTAGATAGATGTCCAGCGCGCCCGGCTCGGGCCGATCATATCACCAATGCGATATCAGCGTGAGCGTTCTGCATGCTGGCAAGACAGCCCAGGGCGATGCGCGCACAATGTCGGTCAGGCTTCTCTGCCGATAGCCTCGGCCACCTTGCGCACCTTGCCCATCAGGCTGGAAAAGGTCTCGAAGTCGAGCGATTGGGGGCCGTCGCAGAGGGCGGCATTGGGGTTGGGGTGGATCTCGATGATAAGGCCGTCTGCGCCGGCGGCGATCGCCGCCAGGGACATGGCGGGGATGAGGTTGGCTACACCCACGGAGTGGCTGGGGTCGACGACCACCGGTAGATGGGAGAGTCTCTTCAGTGCGGCCACGGCAGAGAGGTCGAGGGTATTGCGGGTATAGGTCTCGAAGGTGCTGATCCCACGCTCGCACAGGATGATGCTGCGGTTGCCCTCCTTGATGATATATTCAGCCGCAAGCAGCAGGTCCTCGATCTTCGAACTCGGACCTCTCTTCAGCAGCACGGGATGACCGCTGCGACCGATCTCGGTGAGGAGAACGAAGTTCTGCATATTGCGCGCTCCCACCTGGATGATGTCCGTATATTCGCAGAAGAGGTCGATCATGCGCGGGTCGGTGAGCTCGGTGACAACCGGCAGACCCGTATCCTCACGTGCTTCCGCCAGGAAGCGCAGTCCCTCTTCTCCCAGACCCTGGAAGCTGTAAGGTGAGGTGCGCGGTTTGTAGGCTCCCCCTCGTAGGATGGACCCTCCAGCCAGCTTGACCAAGCGGGCAGAGTTCAGGATCTGCTCGCGGCTCTCGACGGCGCAGGGGCCGGCCATCACCACGAGCTTGTCGCCGCCGATGCACACGCCCGATACGTCGATCACCGTGTCCTGGGGGTGGGTCTCGCGCGAGGCGAACTTGTAAGGCTTGAGGATGGGGATTATCTGCTCCACGCCCGGATACCCGGCCATGGTCTCGACGACTTTGGTCTTGTCGTCTCCGATGACTCCTATGACCGTCTTCTGCACGCCATAGATCGGGTGGGTCTGGAGGCCGAACTCCTCGATCTTGCGCAACACCGCCTCGATCTGTTCGCGGCTGGCGCCCTGGGACATGACGACGATCATTTCTTACCTCATTTCTTCGGTAAAGAAAAAATTACCACCCTGGTTTTTTGGTGTCAAATAGAGGATATGTAAGGACGCTAGAAGGCGGCGGCGCCAGATGAGATCGAATAGGGGGATGATGGTGGCGAATAACTGGTAGATGCCCCACCAGCAGAAAGCGGTGGCCGCGGATGAGGAATGCCGTAACGAAGCAGCCAGGATGACCAACGGCAAGATATACAGGGGACGGGAGGACCGTGCCCGGACGGGGCAGGCACGAGGGCGGCAGAGAACTACAGCTTGATGCCGGGAAACGGGGCGGATATGCGGTGAGGAACCGCACTCCCGGAGGGAGCGCTTCACGCGATTGAACGCCTTTGAGGGGACTTACCTCCAGTCGTTCTCAGTAGACCCAGCCCGGGAAGGTGCAGATGCGCGCCGGAGTGTCGACGGGACGGTACATCTCGACGTCCTTCCATGGCTCTCCCAGGATGCCGTCGTGGATGGCCCAGCTCCTGCCCCGCACCGTTTTCTCCGCACCCGGCTGGCGGAAGGGATTGCTGTCGTCCAGTGCGGCGAACAGCTCTCCGCCGGGCTGGAAACCCCGGTCGATCGTCTCCACCTTCTTCTTGCCGCGCACGTAATTGAAGCCGTGTCGCTCGAAGATGATCGCGTCGTGGTAGGCAAGGGGTTCCGCGACCAGCATGTCCTGGCCCATGGCGGACAGGAAGTGCAGGACCAAGGGCATGAAGTCCTTGAGGAGGTGAAGGCCACTGCGTACCTGCCCAGGGGCCAGACCCGCCTGCATGGCCTTGAGCTCCTCCGGCTTGTTGCGCCGGGCGGTCCCGAACTTGGTCCTGCGCCCCGAGTCGTCTATGTCGGTGTTGAACCGGGGCGACCGGGGATCGTTGATGATGAGAAACGTTATCTCCATCTTGAAAAACGGGGTGTCGGCGATCTCGAGGAAGTAGATGCAATCGCGGTCATCGGGATGTTCCCTTACCTCGATGATGGCAAAGCCGGCCTGGCGCGGGGTTATGGTCTTGAGGGTCCGTTCCCCCTCTGCGCTGAGGAAGGTTGTACGGTCGATCTTGAAGAGCTCGAAGACCTTGTCGGGAATGAGCAGCGAGTAGACCTTCTCCTTTGTGTCGATCTCCAACTGGTTGATGGCGTGGATATTGTGGTGGGGGGATCCTCCTACCAGATTCTTCAGTTCCTCACCGACCCCACGAGTCTTTATGCTGCGCATTATACTCCGTTTCCGTCCCGCAGGTCATATGTCAACAAGACGGGTATATTATAGATTAACCACGGCGGATGCTCTAGGGCGTTTGCCGGGGACGCACGGCGCAAGGGAGTGGAGCAAACATGCATCGACCCAGCGGGAAGAGACCGCCAGCAGGGATATGCTCACCCGTGAAGCCTCTTCCGGCAGGGTCTACGGTGCCGGCAGGGTAGGAGAAATCAAGCGAGGGCCACATGGATGGCGACTATATAGATACTCCCGGGGGCAAGGTCCGGATAGTGGCCAAGGCTGACACCAAGCTCATAGCCTCCATGCAGTTAGACGAGGGCATGGGGGTGTTCGCGGCGCCCAACTATCCGGCCTCACGGGAGAAGAAAGCCCTGGAACGTATCGCCAGGGGAGGGGATAGCAATGTTATCCTGGCCCACACCGATGACCGCAGGATAGTGGGTTTCGTGGCTATAGCCCCTCCCAGCTCCGCCGAGAGATGGGGGAAGCTCTCCGGACAAGGCCTGATCGAGGCCATGGCTATCGAGGTGAGCCAGCCATGGCGCGGCATGGGGATCGCGGACAAGATGATGGAGGTAGGGCTGCGTGACCCCTTCTTCGATGACAAGATCGTCATCTGCACCGGCTACACCTGGCATTGGGACCTGGAGACCAGTGGCTTGAGCAAGGAGGACTACCGCCGTATGCTCCTCGAGTACCTGGAGAAGGCGGGGTTCATGTACTACGAGACGGACGAGCCCAACGTCAACCTGGACTCGTGCAATTTCTTCTCGGCGCGCATAGGACCCAAGGTGACCGCAGACCTCTATGACCGCTTTGAGCAGCTCCTCTTCAAGGACGAGGTCTGGGCGGACTTCCGTGGCCGCCCGCGCACCATAAGCGAGGTACTGGGCAGAGGCGCGGTGACCAGGAAAGGGCGGGAGGAAGCGTAACGCCCCGCAGCCGCCACGGCAGGTTTGTCGGGTCCCTACATGCTATACTAATCAAAGCGCAGGTTGGATGCGCTATCGGTTGAAGGAGAAGGATGCGATACAGGGGATTGGTCATCCGGCCCCCCAGCGAGGCCGGAAGCTACATCCTGCAGGTGGCTTATGGCTGCTCCCATAACGCCTGCACGTTCTGCCCGACCTATGAGGGTATTCGCTTCACGCCCCGGGACCTCGCGGAGGTCTTGGAGGACGTGGAGGAAGCTTCACGCTTGATACCCCGTACCGGCCGTGTTTTCCTTGCCGACGGCAATGCTCTCTGCCTTCCCACCGCCAGCCTGAAAGAGATCCTGAGCGCCCTGCGCGCGGCTTTCCCGGACCTGGAGCGGGTGGGGATATATGCCAACGCTAGAGATATCAACGAAAAGAGCGAGGATGAGCTGAGGGAGCTGGCAGGGCTTGGACTGGGCATCGTATACCTCGGGCTGGAGAGCGGTGACGACCGGGTGCTCGAGAGGGTGCGTAAGAGGGACAGGTGCGAAGACATGATAAAGGCGGTACTCAAGGTGAAGGAGTGCGGCATAGCGGCTTCGGTAATCGTACTCCTCGGCCTGGGGGGCAAGGAAGGCTCTCGAGACCACGCGATGAAGAGCGCGCAGGCGGTCACGAGGATGGACCCGGACTACTTGAGCGCTCTGACCCTGATGGTAGTGCCCGGCACACCCCTGTACCGGGAGCAGGAGGCGGGGGATTTCGTCCTACCCGGCCAACACGGCCTGCTCGAGGAACTGAGGCTGTTCCTGGAGGGGTGCGAGCTCTCGGACTGCGTCTTCAGGACCAACCACGCCTCCAATTATCTGCCACTGATGGGTGTACTTTCCAGGGACAAGCAGGACCTTTTGCATACCATAGATAACGCCATACAGCGGCCTGAGCTCTTGAGGCCCGAGTATATGCGAGGCCTGTGAGGGCACCATCACAGGTGGGGGGATCTTATTACCAGATGTTGCCGTTTATGGAAGCGCAGCTCAAGGTAGTGAGCCTGCGAAACGATAAATATATTGAGGTCGCTGCAGGCAAAAGGAGCTCACAAAGATGAAGACGATAGCCTATATCGAGGACGACCCGGACATGATCGACCTCGTGTCCATCATCCTCCAGAAGCATGGCTATCAAGTGGCCGGTTTCACCGAAAGTCGGGAGATACTGCCGCGCCTGGAATCGGTCAAACCTGAACTCATCCTGCTCGACCTGATGATGCCCCATGTTGATGGCCTCGAGGTGTACAAGGAGATCAAGAGCCAGGAGGGGATGGGGGAGATACCGGTTATCATAATCTCGGCCATGAAGAGAGCTGTGGAGGAGATCGAGAGGGAGGGAAAGATCAAGGTCGAGGCCTGCCTGGTAAAACCGTTCACCATCGGCGAACTGCTCGATACCGTCAACCGCATAATCGGGAGCGCATGAAGACCCGATATTTCCGCCCGACACCCTGTTACCGGCGGGGTTGACTAATGTTGGCCCACAGAACAAAATGGATACTGGCCTGTACCAGGGGCGGATATATACGCCTCCCGTCATATTGAAACACGGAGGTGAACCAGATGGCGGACGAGGTCTTGACAACGGGAGAAAAAGCGCCGGCCGGAAAGTACTATTGCGATAAGTGTGGGTACGAGTACGAGCACAAAGACGAAAACGAAACCCTCCCGAACTGCCCGGATGAGGGCATCTATACTGTCTGGAACCCGACTAAGATGAAGCCTCGTTTCGTGGAGAACATGTAGACGAGACGTTAAGACACCAGGGTAGACGAACAACGCCCCTCGGGGCGTTGTTATTTATGGTTCTTCTCCGAGAAGTGTGGGTAGGGGGAGAAGATAACTGGGGCAACACTTT